>CASBQF010000057.1 GCA_949127775.1 Oscillatoriales cyanobacterium PMM_0080 | reverse complement strand
TGATTACGGGCCTTTTGCTTTTATCCCAACTTATGATCCTAAGTTTACAGCAGCTTATTTTGACCATTATGGTCTCTATTGTTACGGAAATCAACCGTTTGTTTGTAAGGGTAATTTGGAGAAGCTTCAGAAACCTCTAGCAGCGGTAATTCCTCAAGCTGATCTGGATGCTGCTTTGGCTAAGTTTGGTAATTATTATAATTTGGCTTATCGGCGGTTGATGCTGAATAGATTGGGATTTGAGGATTTGCCAGAGGCGGATGGTGATGAGTTGTTACAACTGACAATTAAGTTGCTGGCGGAGTCTCAAGTGGATTATCAAGGTTTCTTTTTTGAGTTACGAAAACAGTTCGATCGCAGTTGGCGAGATGATGCTAGTCAAATTTTTGCTGAGGCCGAACCGACGGATTTGATAGCACATTGGCGGCAGTTTTATTGTCATGTTTTGCAAAGTTTGTCTACGGATGATCTGGATAAGATGGCGGATAGATTACGCCAGTCTAATCCAGAACAATCGCTGTTGAGGCCGACGATTGAGGCTGTTTGGGAGCAGATAGCTATTGAGGATAATTGGCAACCTTTTTATGAGTTGGTGAAGAGACTTCAAGACTCGTAAAAAGTCGAACCATCAATCAGGAAACGGCAGTGCCGTTTCCCTACAATCAATTGGGGTAGGGACACGGCAATGCCGTCTCCTCCTCGCCTAGGAGACGGCATTGCCGTTTCCCTACTTGAGTTTTTCAATTTCAAATTGTGCGTCTTTGTAACCGCCGGTAAGTCCTTGATCGAGAAAGATTTTGCCGGCTTTTTCGTAGTCGCTAATCGCTCCTGCTTTGTCTCCTAAAGAGCGTCGAACAGCAGCTCTACCGTAGTAGGCGGCAGCATAGTTGGGATTGATTCTAATTGCTTGGACGTAATCGGCGATCGCACTACTATAATTATTGGACTGCTGGTAAACCTTGGCTCGATTGGCAAAAGCTTCAGCATCGTTGGGATTGAACCCAATTGCTGCTGTAAAATCGGCGATCGCCCCTTGGCTATCTCCTCCTCCGCTGCGAGCCAAACCACGATTGCTCAAAGCGTTATAATCCTTGGAATTTAGTGTCACCGCTTGAGTACAATCGGCAATTGCTTTCGGATAATCCTTTAAGTTTAAATAAGCAATGCAGCGATTGTTGTAAGGAACTCCATCGTTGTCGCTGAGCTCCATTGCTTGAGTGCAATCGTCAATTGCGGCTTGATGCGCTCCTAAATTTAACTGCGTGCTACACCGATTAGCATAAGCATCTCCATTCTTGGGATCGATCGCAATTACCTTAGAATAATCCGCCAAGGCTCCCTTATAATCTCCTAGGTGAAAGCGAGCTCTCCCCCGACTGTAGAAAGCATCAACATTCTGAGCATCGAGCTTAATTGCCTCAGTATAGTCGCCAATTGCCCCTTGCAAATCTGCGCTCGCAGCACGAGCCAACCCCCGCGCATGATAGGCTTTGACCAGGCTCGGTTGTAACCGAATTACTGAGTTAAAATCCTTAATAGCTGCCTTATAATCTTGCAGTTCTAAATAAGCAACTCCTCTTTCATAATATGTATCAGCATCGTTTGGCTGAAGATTCAAAACCTGAGTGTAATCCTCAATCGCCCCGCGCGTGTCTTTAAAATCGTGACGGGCTAGCCCACGGTTAAAATAAGCCTTAAAATATTTGGGATTGAGAGCGATCGTCTGAGAATAATCGGCTATTGCTTCTTGATACTTTTTTAAATCATAATTAGCATTACCTCGCTGATAAAAACTCTCAGCATTGTTAGGATTTAATTGAATTGATTTATTAAAAGCCTGCAAAGCTGCTGCTGGATCTTGCTTCCGAGACTTTTCTACTCCTTGTTCGTAATATTCCTTAGCTTTAATCGGATTCGGGCGGCTCCAATAACTCAACAGAAATATCAGAGCGATCGCCGCCCCAGAACCCGCCAAAATTAGCCACCAAAACCGAGATCCCAAACGCGACAAAAAACTATTAGAAGACAGTAAGTTTGGAGAAGTATTTTTATTTTGAGCAGTATTCGCATCTTGGCGATGTCTTAGCTTGCTGAGAGCTTGCAAAATTTCGTCAGCAGATTGATAGCGTTTGCCAAATTGGTGACAGACCATTTTGTCAATTATATTTGCCAGTACCGGAGAACATTGAACTCGATTTCGCCAAACAATTTCTCCCGTGTGAGAAGGATTCGGATCTTGCAATTTTGGCAAGTCTGTACCTGGTAAACCTGTGATAGCTTGGATGGCCATCATTCCGACTGCATAAAGATCGCTGCTAAATTGCGGGTTGCCTTGAAATTGTTCGATCGGCATATAAGCCGGAGTTCCAGTCGCAATAGTGCGCGGAAACTCTGTATCGTACTCGCTAATATGATTCGTAACTTCTTTAACGGAGCCGAAGTCTATTAAAACTAATTTGCTGTCTGGTTTGCGCCGGATTAAGTTGGAGGGATTAACATCGCGGTGAATTACTCCCTGAGAATGTACAAAGGAGAGAAGTTGTAACACTTCTTCTAACAGATCCAGCACTCGTTCTTCGCGCCAAGGTTGACCGGCCGTAATTTCCCTATTTAGGGCGTGTCCTGGCACAAACTCTTCGACGAGGTAAAATTGATTTCCTTCTTCAAAATAAGCTAGTAAAAATGGAATTTGATCGTATTTTCCTAGTTTTTCTAATATTTCTGCTTCTTGTTTAAATAAACGGTAAGCTGTTTTGAGAACTGTGGATGTGTTGCTGGGAGGACGGAGTTGTTTGACTACACATTGAGGGTGGCCCGGGCGACGAGTATCGACGGCTAAATAAGTTTGTCCAAAAGCTCCAGAGCTGAGAATTTGGACTACGCGATAACGTCTATCTAAAAGTTGACCAACCATGTTCATATCGATAATTGGGAATTGGTAACGGGGAGTTGGCAATTGGGAATTGGGAATTGGGAATTTGTAATTGGGAATTGGAAATTGGGAATTAGGAGTTGGTAATTTTGCCTTCTGCCTTCTTCGTTGTTCATCCTTGATTGTTTCTTCTTTTTTAAACATTTGACCGATCGCTAATAATTTATTTAGAGTCGTTGATCTGTGCTTGTGCATTTTTGAAACCATCGGCTCTTCCTTGTTCTAGAAAGAGGGTTGCGGCTTTCTGAAAATCCTCGATCGCCCCGGTACGATCTTTTAGTTGGCGACGGACGAGGCCTCGGCTGTAGAAAGCGCTAGCATTGTTGGGGTTGAGCCGTAGCGAATGAGCGAAATCCTCAACCGCTAAAGGGTAATTTTTGAGTTCTAAGTACAGAGTACCGCGATTGCTGTAAGCTACGGCATCGCTGGGATTGAGCCGAATTGCTTGTGTCAAATCTTCCACAGCACCGAGTTGGTCTCCCGAAGCTTGGCGAGCTAGTCCTCGATTGCTGTATGCTTTGGGATTGTTGCCGTTGAGTCCGATCGTCAAACTGCAATCTTCGCTGGCTTTTTGAAATTGTTTTAAATTCAGATGAGCAATGCAACGATTATTGTAAGCTGCTTCGTCTTTGGGATCGAGTGTAATTGCTCGGGTGCAATCTTCGATCGCCTTGTCGTAGGTTGCCAAATTCAAGTAAGCGCTACATCGATTAGTATAAGCATCAGTGAGCTCTGGTTCCAATTCGATTGCCTTAGTATAATCTTCCATCGCTCCTTGATAATCTGCCAGATTAAAGCGCGATCGACCACGACTATAGTAGACGCCAGCTTGTTTGGGGCTAATCTGAATCGCTTGAGTAAAATCTGCCATTGCTCCGGTTTTGTCGCCGTTCGCCGATCGAGCTAAACCCCGATTGCTGTATGCTTTAGCATCATTCGGATTCAGCCGAATTGCTTGAGTGTAGTCGGAAATTGATGAAGGGTAGTCTGACATATCGTAGTAGGCTAAACCCCTCTCGTAGTATGCCTCACCGTCGCTAGGATTCAGCCGCAGTACGTCGGTAAAATCTGCCACGGCTCCCCGCTTGTCCCCGGTGTCACGGCGGGCCAGAGCTCGATTGTAGATGGCTTTGGTGTGGCTGGGATTGACTTTAATTGCTTGCGTGTAATCGGCAATTGCTTGATCCCTAGCTCCGAGATCGTAGCGAGCGTTGGCCCGCTTGTAAAAAGTTTCGGGATCGCTGGCATTCAGGGCGATCGCGCTAGTATAATCGGCGATCGCGCCTGTTTTGTCGCCTTTCTCAGCCTTTGCAACGCCGCGAGTCAACAATTCTTTTGCCCTCGCCGGACTTTGACTGTGCCAGAAGTACATCATGGCTGCTATCAAGATCAAAGCCGCAGGTATTGCAGCAAACAGCAACAGTCTGGTTGGGCGTTGTCTCGGCGGTTGACTTATCGCCTCGGTGATGATGGTGGGTGGTGGCGCGGGCTCCGATTTCACAAATATTTGTTTGATATCTGCCAAAACTTCGGCTGCTTCCTGATAGCGCTCTTCGCAGTCGGGGTTCACCATTCGATCGATAATCTCTGTTAGGGCGACTGAACAAGTTGCCCGATTTCCCCAGAAAATTTCGTTTTTGCGGTTGTTTGAGGCACTCAGTTCCTTGGGTGAGAGTCCCGTCACGGCAAGCTGGGCGATCGTACCTAAAGCATAAATGTCGCTATTGTAGCGGGGGTTGCCGATCGATTGTTCGATCGGCACGTATAATTCCTCAGTCGGCAACTCCTGTTTTTTTGTCTCACGCCGTTTAACAGAGTTCGGGGAAGTTTGCGCTAACAAATGACTGTTCGCGAGTTCCGGGTTAATTTCTTTATCCAAACTAAAGTCAATCAACACAAAGAAGCCGTCAGACTCGCGCCGAATCACTCTATTGGGTTGAATTCGGCGGTGAATGAAGCCATTTTCGTGTATGAACACCAAAACTTCTAATACTTCTGATAACAGATTAATTACTTCGTCTTGTGTCCAAGCTTCACCCGGGATTAGTTCTTGACTTAAAGACGAGCCGGCAATAAATTCTTCAATTAGGTATAAACTTTGATTTTCCTCAAAATACGCCAATAATTCAGGAATTTTGTCATGTTTTCCCAATTTTTCAATTATTTCAGCATTTCTTTGAAATATAACTTTGACTAATTCTGGAGTTTGCGAACTTGTACCAGTAAGCCGCATTTCTCTAACAGTGCATTGCGGATACCCAGGACGGTGAGTATCTGCTGCTACATAAGTTTTCCCCACTTCATTTGAGTCTGTGACTTTAATGATGCGGTAACGTCTGTCTAGAAGTTGACCAATCATGCTTTGCCCTCTACCCCATTAATGTTCAATTGTCGCATGAAATTAGGATATCCAAAAGATTTGACTGAGTAATTTAAGTTCGTTAGCGAAGCCCTCGAAGAGGATCGCACGCTGGTACTGGGCAAATTGGCGATCGAGCGTCAAGCACCGCAGCCACATTATTCTAATATATTGGAAAAAGTCGCTAAAATTGTTAATCTGGTCAATGAGATATGTATAAATTTTGAATGCGTCAACCATAAAAATGTCTGAATCACTAACAAAAGGAGGAACGATCGCAGCGATCGCCACTGCGATCGTTCCCCAACAAGGCAGCGTCGGCATTGTACGACTTTCCGGTTCCGCAGCTTTAAAAATTGCGGAAACTCTGTTTCGCGCCCCAGGACGGCAAATTTGGGAGTCTCACCGCATTCTTTACGGCCACATCCGCCACCCCAAAACTCAAGAATTAGTCGATGAAGCCTTGCTGCTAATTATGAAAGCGCCGCGTTCTTTCACGCGCGAAGATGTGGTGGAATTTCACTGTCATGGTGGCATTATGGCGGTGCAGCAAGTCTTGCAATTATGCTTGGAAAACGGCGCGAGATTAGCGCAGCCGGGAGAGTTTTCGCTCAGGGCTTTTTTGAACGGGAGGCTCGATTTAACTCAAGCTGAAAGTATCGCAGATTTGGTGGGAGCACAATCGCCCGCAGCCGCGCAAAGTGCTTTGGCAGGTTTGCAAGGAAAATTAGCCGCACCGATTCGCAAATTGAGAGCAACTTGTTTGGATGTGTTAGCAGAAATTGAGGCGAGAATTGATTTTGAGGAAGATTTGCCGCCTTTAGATGAAGCTAAGACTTGTTTGGAAATAAACCATATTTTAGACGAATTGTCAACAATTTTGGCAACGGCCGATCGCGGTGAATTGTTGAGAAGTGGTTTGAAAGTGGCGATAGTCGGGCGGCCGAATGTGGGAAAGTCGAGTTTGTTGAATGCGTGGAGTAAGAGCGATCGGGCGATCGTCACAGATTTGCCCGGTACAACCCGGGATGTGGTAGAGTCGCAGTTAGTCGTGGGCGGGATTCCGGTGCAGGTGCTCGATACTGCGGGGATTCGAGAAACCGAAGACAAGGTAGAAAAAATCGGTGTTGAGCGATCGCGCGCCGCAGCAAAACAAGCCGATTTAGTCCTATTGACAATTGACGCGAAATCTGGTTGGACACAGGGCGATTCCGAAATTTACGAACAAGTAAAACACCGCCCGCTAATTATAATCATCAACAAAATCGACCTAGTAACAACAATCCCAGAATTACCTTTCTCTCCTGAAATTCATCCAATAATTACCGCAGCCGCCGCCCTCGATCGAGGCATAGAAGACTTAGAAACAGCAATCTTAAATGCCGTCAGCGGCGGAAATTTGCAAGCAGCAAACTCAGACTTAGCAATCAACCAGCGGCAAGCAGCAGCCTTAACCAGGGGCAAAATTTCTCTGGAACAATGCACAGATACTATTAGCAACAAATTGCCTTTTGATTTCTGGACAATAGATTTGCGCGGTGCAATTCAAGCATTGGGGGAAGTTACAGGGGAAGAAGTTACAGAATCAGTGCTGGATAGAATATTTAGCAAGTTTTGCATTGGCAAATAGTAGCCTACGAATACTGCCCAAGGGCTATGACGAGGGTGCATTTCAATGAGTGCAAATATATTTGTAGGGGCGAAGCATGACCGCAATCAATATGGGATTATAACTAATAACTTATATACGGTCATGCTTCGCCCTCTTCACTCATTGAGATGCACCCTATGACGATTATTACTTAAAACAAACAAAAGCAGTGCAATTACCAATCTACCACATCACTCACATTCACAATCTAGAATCTATTATTTTTGAAGGTGGATTGTTAGCATATAACGCTCTGCGTGCCGCAGGCGCTGAGTACACTAATATCGCCTATGAGAACATCCAAGATCGTCGGGCTATAATCCATGTTCCATGCGGTGCAGGCGGCGTACTACACGATTATGTTCCATTTTATTTTGCACCCCGTTCTCCGATGTTATATACCCTTAATAAAGGTAATGTAACAAGCTATACTCAAGGTCAAGCAGCAATTATCCACCTCGTTTCTGATGTATTGGAAATAGAGATCAGGGGTTTAGATTTTGTTTTCACTGACGGTCATGCAATCATGACATTTACCGATTTTTTTGACAACCTCAACTATCTAGATGCGATCGACTGGGATGTTATGGAATCTCATTATTGGAATGACACAAACGAAGATAATGACAGAAAGCGCAGGCGTCAAGCCGAGTTTTTAGTTCACAACTTTCTCCCTTGGGAGTTAATCGAAGAAATCGGCGTTATGAATTCTACAATCAAAGTACAGGCAGAGAATATTTTACAAAATTTCACACACAAACCACGCGTAATAGTGCATAAAGATTGGTATTATTGAAATAAAAAGTAGCAAAAAAGTGATTGAAATCAAAGAAGGCAACCTTTTAGAAGCAGATGCAGAAGCCATCGTCAACACAGTTAATTGTGTGGGAGTTATGGGCAAAGGAATTGCCTTGCAGTTTAAGCAGGCATATCCCGAAAATTTCCGCCAATATTCCAAGGCTTGCCGTGCTGGTGAAGTGCAGCCGGGCCGAATGTTTGTAGTATCTTCTGGCAATTTATTTAATCCTCGATACATTATTAATTTTCCGACTAAACGCCACTGGAAGGGCAATTCAAAAATCGAATATATTCAAACTGGACTAACAGCTCTGATTCACGAAGTCAAAAAATTAGGTATTACTTCTATTGCCATTCCTCCGCTAGGTTGCGGGAATGGTGGTTTGTCTTGGAAGACAGTCAAACCGCTAATTGAATCAGCTTTTTCTGAACTATCAAATGTGCAAGTTTTGCTGTTTGAACCGCAGGCTACTCCGCAAGCCGATGCGATGCTGGTTGCTACCGAAAAACCCCAGATGACTCGCGCTCGTGCCTTGTTTATTAGCTTGCTGGAATTGTACGGAATTCCTGGCTATCGGTTAACAATGCTGGAAATTCAAAAGTTAGCTTATCTTCTTCAGGTAGCAGGTGAACCGCTAAGATTGCAGTATGTAAAAGAAAAATACGGGCCCTATGCAAATAATCTCAATCATGTTTTGCAGAAGCTGGAAGGGCATTATATTAGAGGTTATGGAGATCGCAGCCAAGAGGCACAACTTTATGTATTGTCTGAAGGTAAAATCGCGGCGCGGGAATTTTTAGACAATGCTGCTGATGCTAATGTTAGACTAGAGCGTGTTAGCGCCTTAATTAATGGTTTTGAAACTCCTTACGGAATGGAATTGTTGGCGACTGTTCACTGGGTTGTTTCCGAAAATAGGGAAGCTGCGGAGGATTCTGAAAGAGCGATCGAACTTGTGCGCGAATGGAACATCCGCAAGAGCGAACTATTTAAGCCTCAACATATTCGCAAAGCATGGGAGCGGCTTCGCGAGCAGAGTTGGTTTGTTTAGGATACCTTCTACGGTTTGATGCCTAATCCTCACGATCGAGGTCTTCCCAAAGTAGTAATATAAAGCACCGCTTCATCAGCCGGAATTCCCAAAACCTCATTTACCTTATCGTCAAAAAAGCCCGCGATACCGCTGACACCCAAACGCAGTTCAATCGCTGCTAAATTCAACCGCTGGCCCAAATGACCCGCATCCATGTGCAAATATCGGTAAGCTCGATCGCCATATTTTGTTACCGCCCTCTTCAAATCCGCCGTGTGAAACAACAGCACCGCTGCATCTCTGCCTAAATCTTGCCCCAAGCACAAAAAATGCAGCTCCCTGCGGAAATTTTTGAACCGAATTTGCCGCAATTCTTGAGCTTTTGGAGCGTAATAATAACAACCTTCTTCTAACCCATGCACTCCCGAAACTGCAATAAAAGTCTCGATTAAACTCAAATCGAAATAGTCAGGAGAACTATCTAATCCTTGGTCGATATAGTGCTGTGGTTGGTAAGTAAAATCGAGGATAGCTAGCAGTTCGCCCAAGCTCAAAGAAGCACCTGTATAAGCACGGGTAGAACGCCTTTTGATCATAGTGCTTTCCAAAGTTTCCAGCTTCACTCCCCAAGGAATCGAAGGAGTTACAGTCGAAACTTTAGTACAAAATGGAAAGTTGTATTTATCCTCTAATTCCCCTTCACTTTCATCAAATTTCCAGCCATTAGATCCGGTGGTATCTGAGTCTAACTGTGTGGCTTTGTGGAGAAATCCTAACAGTTGACCTTCGGAAATTTCCGGGTAATCTGTTGTGGTATTTCCGGGCAAGGCTGTTTTAAATCTTGGCAAGTTTTGGTCGATATCTAGCAAGTCGGCTAAAGCAATTAAACAGATCGTTCCTTCTTGCTCCGAGTCGATGTACAGTAATTGATCGATCGCTTCATCGGCGAATCCTCCAATCAGGTGAGGTCGGTAATCATTGATGGCGCAAGCTAACTCGATATTGCTCAATAAATGACCAGTATCTAAGAAAATTCGTCGGTAAGCTCGGTCTTCGTAACGCCAGGAAGAACGAAAAAAAACAGTGGTAACGGCGATCGCCAATTGGGTATTTTCTAGCACCGGCGACGCAAAACAAGCTGCTCGCAACCCAGGCCAAACTTGGCTGTCCCAAAAATGAATAAGTGAATGAGTTCTACACTGATAGTTATAGAGTCCGGCCGGCAAATGCGGCGTACCGCGAGATATTAAATAAATCTCTGCTGGGTAGAGCCCGCCCGCCGATGGTGCCGATCGCAAATACAGGTAGCTGTCATCTACCGTGTGCACCTTCGCCGTCAACCCGTAGCTACACAGCAACAAGCTAGACAACCGATGCCACCAACCGGCATCGGGAGCAGCATTTGGATCGTCTGAGGGATCTTTGAGATAAGGCTTCAGGTCAAAATACGCGCCAATTTTATATTCCTTGAATGGCACAGGTTGCTCTGTCCAATCTAGCTGTCTGCTTTTGGCAGCAATGGTTTCAGGGTCGTATTTCGTCTGTTCGTGGTAGTGTTCGGCAATGGAAAGAGGAAGTTCTGGCATATTTCAGTAGAGGATTAGCTTTGGTTTCTCGATCGATCTTGACATTGCCGACAGCAAGCATGGTAGCAACGTAGAAATTTACAAATATAAAAAAAATCTTAGAAAAAGTACGATCGTTGTTGCACAAGTTTAACATAAAAAAGTGCCTAAGTATATATACACAGAACAATAAACATCAACTATCGTTATGGATTGGCTGTAATAGCTGTCCTCCTAAAGGGATGAAAATGCAAAAGCTAAGCGCTGAGGAATTACTCGCTCAGTATTCTCAGGGCAAGCGAAACTTTCACACCGTTGACTTAAGTGGAGATAACTTGTTTCAAGCAGATTTGGCAGAAATAAACCTTTCTGGTAGCATTCTGAGGCGAGCTTATTTGCCCTACGGAAATCTGAGTCAAGCTAATCTTTATAAAACAGAGTTGCAAGATGCTGAATTGGGCGATATTCAACTTTATCAAGCCAACTTGTCGGAAGCAAATTTGTCAGGAGCTAATTTATCAAGAGCCAATTTGCGCCATGCTAATTTACAAGGTGCTAATTTGCAGAAAGCTAATTTGCAAGGTGCGGATTTGTACAATGCCGATTTGAGCAATGCTGATTTGAGATATGCCGATTTGAGCCGAGCTAATTTGGAGAAAGCAAAGTTAACTAAAGCTCAATTAGCTGGCTGTAACTTATTTCGATCGCGTTTGGTTGATTTGTCGGACGCTAATTGCGATCGCACTACCATCAGCCCCGAAGGCCATCGATGATGCGAAGGGCGATCGACTCAAAAGGTCGATCGACCTCTTTAAAATTTATGAACCCCTCTCGACACCGCGAAAAACGTGAGTTACATTTGTGGAGAACCTATCGCTCCGTAACATTTACAAAAAAATCACACACTTTTCAACTGTCAAACAGGGGCAAATTCATGAATTCTACCGAAAAAAAATCAAGAGAACTCCGGCACAAAGAACAAGAACTGCGGAAACACGAACAAGAAATTTTGGTGCGCGAACTAGAAGCAGCAATCGACCTCTCAGTACCAGCCTATCTAACCATAAAGTACGACGAACCAGATACCCAAGCTAACAGCAAACTCAAACAACAGTGGCGCCGAAAAATCCTAGCTAATGCTCAATTTATCGGCATTGTGATTGCTGTAATTTTTGTGGTTCGTATGGCATCCTGGCTAGGAACAGCGCTGGTAATTGGAGGAATTGCTTTGATTGTTCACAAGACATTTTTTGAAGAAGACTAGAAAATCACCCAAAACTTTTACAAACAAAGGATACGGCAATGCCATGCCATTTCCCTACACCAAAATAATCATCAGCGCTCACACCAGATGTAACTATCGCCAGATCAACTGTAGGAAAACGGCACTGTCGTATCCTGAATGCGGTTAATCCGAATCCCGATGCCACCGAATTTGATATCAAATTACTTTTTGTTTATTCTCGCACAAGACAATCAAAAAAACATCAAAAAAAACCATGAACCTTAAAGTAGAAACCAGCAACTTTCTCAACGATTTAGAGCGAGTAGCCGCCGTGCGTCGAGAAATTGCCGATCGCCTCAGCAACATCGCCACAGCGATCGATCAATCCGAGTTAGCCGGAACCGCAGCATCAGGAAAGCTCGGTTTAGAAACCGAAAATGCCGATATCAATCTCGCCAGCAAAAACCTGCGTCAAGGAGTCTTTCGGTTGCTAGTTTTAGGTGACATGAAACGAGGCAAAAGCACTTTTCTCAATGCGTTAATTGGTGAAAACTTACTACCGAGTGATGTCAACCCTTGTACAGCTTTGTTGACAATTTTGCGCTACGGTTCCGAAAAAAAAGTCACCGTTTACTTCAATGATGGTAAAAGCCCAGAACAGCTCGATTTTAAAAGTTTCAAACAGAACTATACAATCGACCCCGCTGAGGCAAAACGCCTAGAATCAGAACAGAAACCAGCATTTCCAAATATCGACTGCGCCGTAGTAGAATATCCCTTACCTTTGCTAGAAAAAGGCATAGAAATAGTAGATAGTCCCGGACTCAACGATACAGAATCTCGCAACGAATTATCTCTCGGTTACATCAACAACTGCCACGCTATTTTGTTTGTACTCCGGGCAACTCAGCCTTGTACAATGGGTGAAAGACGCTATCTAGAAAATTACATCAAAGGTCGCGGATTAAGTATTTTCTTTCTAATCAATGCTTGGGATCAAGTGCGAGAAAGTTTGATCGATCCAGACGATCCTGAAGAAATGGCAGAAGCAGAACAGAAACTGGGGCGGGTTTTCAAAGCTAATTTAGCTGAATATTGTTTAACAGAAGGACACGATATTTACGACGAGCGAGTATTTCCAATTACCTCAATTAAAGCGCTCAGATTGCGGATCAAAAACGCGGATGCTGATTTGGCAGGAACTGGTTTTCCCGAGTTTATGGCGGCACTGAATACGTTTTTGACCCAGGAAAGGGCGATTTCGGAATTGCGTCCGGCGAGGACTTTGGCGCGTCAAATTTCGGCTCGCGTCCGTGAAGCTGTTGGGCGGCGCTTACCATTGCTCGATCGCGATGTCAACGAGTTGAAGGAAAAGATTAATTCAGTTGAGCCGGAGTTCAAGAAACTGACTCAAATTCGCGATGAATTTCAACAAGAAATTATCGGAGTTAGAGATAGTAAATCCCGGGCGATCGCAGATTCTTTCCGCGCCTACGTTCTCAACTTAGAACACACCTTTGAAACAGACTTTTTGCGGTATCAACCGGAGTTGAGATTTCTGGATTTCTTCAGCCAAGACAGGCGAGAAGCCTTTGAAGCATCGCTCAGACGAGCATTCGAGCAGTACATCAGCGACAAACTAGCAGCTTGGACTCTCACCGCAGAACAAGAGATGAATTCAGCGTTTTCGCAGTTGTCGCAAAGTGCAGCAAATTATGGAGCATCTTACACAAAAGTAACTGAAAAAATTACCGAAAAACTGACGGGGCAAACAATCCCCACGCCAGTCAGTAACTCGAACGAAGATAACTCGCCAGCTTGGGCAAAATGGGCGATGGGATTGTTTTCGTTGACGACAGGAAACCTGGCAGGCGTAGCAATGGCAGGAGCAGGTTTTGACTGGAAAAATATCCTGCTCAATTTAATTACTGTATTGGGTGTCAGTACGATTTTTGCGAGTTTTACGGGGATTGTTTTGGGGCCGCTGTACTTGGCTTTGTTGGGGATGGGTATTGGGGTTTTGCAAGCAGACGGAGCTCACAAACAGTTGGTGAAAGCGGCGAAAAAAGAGCTGGTGAAGTATCTACCGCAGGTGGCCCAGCAGCAGTGGCAGCCGATTCATGATGCTGTGAAAGAGTGTTTTGATGTTTACGGGCGCGAAGTAGGCGATCGCATGAATGATGATATTAATTCTCGAAAAGCTGAGTTAGATAATTTGTTGGAACAAAAGCAATCTCGGGAGATTAATTGTCAAGTTGAATCGCAGCGGTTGGAAAAGTTGGAAGCTGATGTTTCTGCCCAGTCGCAGAGTATAGAATCGGTTTATCAAAGTTTCTTAGCATCCGCTAGCTGAAGGTGTAACGTTGCTGAGAAAAGAGTATGATTTGCCTCCAAAATTTAAAGTAGGGGCAATTCATGAATTGCCCGGAAAATTCATAAATTGCCCGGGCAATTCATGAATTGCCCCTACTAAATTTCAGTGTGCACTGGGCACGCTACTTTCACACAATGAGATAATTTTAAATATGCAACAACCCGAAATTTATCAAAACCTGACAAATAATCTCAAGTCAGCACTCGGCATTCTCGAACTCGATAAAAACTCCCAACTTTATCGAGATACAACCTCAATTTGCGACTATCTCGCGAAACCAACTTTTCAAATTGCTGTCTTCGGGCCGTTTAATTACGGTAAGTCAACTTTACTGAATGCTTTGTTAGGAAATCGTGCTTTGCCGATCGATCTTGTGCCCACTACAGGTGCTGCCATATATGTCAACTACGGCGACGAATTGCACGCAAAAGTCACCCTCAAAGACGGCACTGAAGTCAGCGAAGCGGGGACTGATGTGCTGAAACGCTACGCCATCCTTGACGACAACCGACAAATGCGGGATGATGTAGCGGCGGTGAATGTTTACTGTCCTCACCCTTTCCTGAAAACGGGTGTGGAATTGCTGGATTTGCCGGGGACAAATGACCGGGAAGAACAAGATAATTTAGTCAGGGATAAATTGCTCACGGCTGATTTGGTGGTGCAGGTTTTGGATGCTCGCAAATTGATGACTTTGGGGGAACGAGAGCATCTGAGAGACTGGTTGAGCGATCGGCAAATTAACACTGTCGTCTTTGTTGCCAATTTTATCAATCTACTCGAACCAGACGACCAAAAACAAGTATACAATCGATTGTTGTTTGTTGCCGAAAGTTTTCGATCGAACTTGCCTAATAATATCAGCAATATCTACCGCGTCGATGCTTTACCCGCGTTGAGGGCGAGGCTGAAAGGAGATGTGGCGGCGGCTCAAACTACCGGAATTGAGATGTTTGAATCGGCTTTGCAAAGTATTGTCGCAAGTCAACAGGAACAACTAGCTGTCAAATTACCCAGAATTGAAGTCATAGCTACTAAGATTTGTCAATCTTTGCGATCGAAATCTGAAACTGTCGCAGCCGAAATAGCCGCAGCTCAACAAAAGTATCAAGGCAGAATTGAAATTAAACAAAAAGCCGAAAAACTGATTTCAAAAGGGTTTCAATCCAGCGTTTCCGACTTCGAGATTTGGCTCTATCAACCCACATTTTTGCGGCGGTATCAGTCGGAAATGGTGCTGTCGCTTCAGCAAGGAAGTTTTGATGCGTGGAAGACAAAATTTGAGCAGGATGTGCTGAAGCAGCAGGAAATAATCGCAGAATGGGTAAATAAAGCTTGCGAGTTCTTCGATAAGGAACAGCCGATCGCCCTTTTGATCGCGTTTCCCCCAGCCCCGCAAATCGTTTTACCAGAGCCACCGCCAGCTCCGGCCGCGAAAAGGTCGATCGAGGGCGAAGTGACTCCAGTGGCGATCGCAACGGGCTTAGGTTGGCTGTTGGGCGGGCCGATGGGAGCCGCAGTAGTCGGCGGCGCTAGCTATATTTTGAATAAAAAAACAGGCTATGAAAAGCCGCCTGAATCCTCAGAAGCTTATCTAAATCAAGTAACGGAAATTTGCAACGAGGCTGCGAAAAATTATCTAATTGGTTTCAGTATGGATACTTTTTTAATGCTGCAACACTACAAAGAAATCGCAGCCAAAGTTATCAGTTTTCAAGACAGCAAAGAACCAGTACAGACAAATATTCAGCAGTATCAAATACAATTAATTAACAATCTGTTAGAAAATATCGACTCCAGCGTTCAAAGTACCAAATCTGTAATTAACGGCAAATGATCGGAACCGACTTTTGGGCCTGTATGAATATTCAAAACACCAATTTCTTTGCTGACTAGGAAGTGATCGATGGGAATATAAACCAGCGGCATAAAAGTCGGCCAAGTTGGTAAAATGCCAAAACCCGATCGCGCATTTCGCAATCCTGCTGT
Source organism: Oscillatoriales cyanobacterium PMM_0080 (assembly GCA_949127775.1). Classification (GTDB taxonomy): domain Bacteria; phylum Cyanobacteriota; class Cyanobacteriia; order Cyanobacteriales; family Microcoleaceae; genus Microcoleus. Next base: position 10,307 of record CASBQF010000057.1, on the reverse strand, counting down.
TTTTACCATATTTTTGTAGAACGGCGACCACATTGTGGTATTAAAATCACCAACCAAAATCAGCGGATTTTTGACTTGGGCTGCATACTCGCCGATGGCTGCTAGTTGTTTGTTGCGATCGATAAAACTATCCGGTTTGATCGGCACAGACGGATGAACAAGCATCATAGAAATGACTTTACCTTGAAATTGAACATCCGCTAACAAACTCTTTTTTGGGCTCGAAAAAGACTTAACTGAAGTATTTACTAAAGGCAGCTTACTGTAGATAGCACTGCCAAATGCCTCAGATTCTTGTTGGCCAGAAGAATAAGGAAACATCTCGCTTAAAACCGCTAACTCACGATCCCAAGACGTGCTGACTTCTACAAAAACTGCGATATCAGGTTGTTCTGCTTTCACCATCGAGATTACATCAGCATATCGCTGATTACTCGTTAAAACATTTGAATGCAAAATTCGCAACTGTTGTCCGGGAGCCGCTCCTGCAAATGCTGGCGCTGGAAAATACCAAGGAACAATTTCCGCCAAATTAATGATTATACAAAATGCGCTCACCAGCAACCAGATTTTTTTTGAGCGCACCAGAGCGAAGAATATAAAAATAGATATACCAATCAACATATATTGTAATTTAAAATGAGAATTTAATTCAAAAAGTAGGTTAAATTCTCCTAAGTAACCTGCGATTGACAATACTACATCTACAATTGATGCCAGAATAAACCATCTCAAAAATATGTACTTCAAGCCAATGATTTTGCTCTGGCTGTGCAGCACAGCCCATTTAAGCTTAATTTTGAGGTCGTTGGTAATCGGCAATTTATCAATTTCGGTTGTCAATTTTTCTGGCGGTTCTAACTCTCGCCGCTTTTGAAAAAATCTCACAAGCAAGTTGTCTACCACAAAATAACTAAAATAATTGGCAACAAATCCTGCAATTATCAACAAAGTTAAACCGCTGAGCGTCCCAAAGGAACAGCCTACCTTTTTCAAACCCGCTGCGATGGCTGCCTCACCTGTTTTACCTGTAGCTACTATGCCGATCAATAGTATTAAAGCAGGTAATGCGATCGTGATTGTATTTCTGATGAGTCTGTCCATTAGACAATTTTATATTTTAGGTTGGGAATGAATGATTCAGATTCTAGGGTGTGGATGGCACACCGATTGACTCGGACGTGGCTTGAAAAAATTGGCTAATCCTTAAATTTCATAGATTTCTAACGGTAAGTTGTCTGGATCTCTAAAAAAGGTAAACCATTTTTCGGTAATCTCGTCAAAGCGAATTTCTTCTACTTCTACTTGTTGTGATTTTAAGTAAGCAACCGATGCTTTTATGTCCTCAACTGCAAAGGCTAAATGTCTCAAACCGCAAGCTTCAGGATTGTTAACTCTTGCGGGAGGATGGGGAAACGAGAAAAGCTCGATCGCATCACCGTTTTCAAATTGCAAATCTAGCTTGTAAGAATTCCTTTCGCTGCGAAAAGTTTCTTTGATGATGGAACATCCCAATACTTCTAGATAAAATTTCTTCGATGCTGCGTAATCGGAGCAAATAATTGCCACATGATGTATTGCCTTTATTTTCATTTGAAAAAAGTTAGTTGGATTTTTCCTAAGAGCAGAGTTATTGGCAATTATATTTGACGATCGCAGACTCCGCGATCAACCCTGCGAAATTCAGGGGAATCGCCCTATAAACTCCCCGCCCAAATCTGAGCCGATAAATTTTTGCAAAAAAAGCACCCTACTTTGATAAAATGAGAGGTTTGCAGTCAATCACCCAATTTGCATCTCAGGAGACAAGCACGATGGCCCGTATGTATTATGACACCGACGCTAACCTAGACCTCTTAGCCAAGAAAACGATCGCGATTATCGGCTATGGTTCCCAAGGACACGCCCACGCCCTTAACCTCAAAGACAGTGGCATGAATGTCGTTGTCGGTTTGTATCCCGGTAGCAAGTCTGCCGCCAAAGCAACCGCAGCAGGTTTAACTGTTCACCCGGTAGACAAAGCAGCCGCCGCCGCTGACTTCATCATGATTTTATTACCCGATGAAGTTCAAAAAACTATTTACAAAGAACAAATCGAACCTAACCTTTCTGAAGGAAATGTTGTAGCATTTGCTCACGGTTTTAACATTCACTTCGGCCAAGTTGTCCCCCCAGCCGACGTAGACGTAGTAATGGTAGCGCCCAAAGGCCCCGGACATTTGGTGCGACGGACTTACGAACAAGGCGAAGGTGTTCCCAGTTTGTTTGCGGTATATCAAGATGCTTCCGGTCAAGCGCGCGATCGGGCAATGGCCTATGCTAAAGGTATCGGCGGCACTAGAGCCGGTATTCTTGAAACCACTTTCCGCGAAGAAACAGAAACCGATCTTTTTGGCGAACAAGTAGTTTTGTGTGGCGGTTTGAGCGCCTTAATTAAAGCTGGATTTGAAACCTTAGTTGACGCCGGATACCAACCGGAATTAGCTTATTTTGAATGCTTGCACGAAGTTAAACTTATCGTTGACTTAGTAGTAGAAGGAGGCCTCGCCAAAATGCGCGATAGCATCTCCAATACCGCAGAATACGGCGACTTAACTCGCGGGCCCCGCATCGTCACCGATGACACCCGCGCCGAAATGCGCAAAATTCTCAGCGAAATTCAATCAGGTCAATTTGCCCGCGAATTCGTGCTGGAAAACCAAGCCGGCAAACCTGGCTTTATTGCCATGCGCCGTCAAGAAGCAGAGCATCCGATTGAAGAAGTTGGTAAAGATTTGCGCGCCATGTTTAGCTGGTTGAAAAAGCACTAATAGATTTTAATTTTAGATTTTAGATTTTTCCTTTTATCTAAAATCTAAAATTCCCAATCTAATAGTAATTGTCCCAAGTAGTCGTAGGGTGTGTCGCCAGGAAAAATCCTTAAATAAGACAGACAATCTCGCAGCGACGCACCTGATAAGCAGTAGAAATAAACCCAATACCCACCAAACAGACAACAATCGGTTAATTGGTTCTTCCTTTTTCTTCCAACTTCCATCGAACTTCTGTCAACCGCCAACTGTCAACTGTCAACTGTCAACTGTCAAAACTATCGACTAGGGTTTTTTTGCAAGTCCTCAATTTCTTTGTCTCTTTGCTTGTTTACGTCTTTTGGCTTTACCCATGATGGCCACAAACTGACGAAGAATTTTCTACTGGCTAAGCTGGTATCTCTGACTGGTTTGGGGAGAAAAGTCAAAGTGTCACCATAAAGGGTAAACATCGCTATAAACAGCAGCACTAGCGGGATAACATTTTTTTTAGGCATGGCAGTTTGGGAGTTTAGTGGGTGAAAGCGCTTGTTTATATTTTGCCCTTGCAGTGACAAAAAATATCAGTAACAGCTCAATAAAAATAGACCTCAGCAATGTCGGACACGGCGAGTGCCGTTTCCATACCCCAAAATAATCAATCTTCTTCGATGAAAGATGTAACCATCGCAAGCATTTATTGCGCAAGAAACGGCACTGCCGTGTCCTGATTTTGGGTAATATTAATTTTGATGCTACCGGATTTGATATTATATCAATTCCGGCTACGCCGGAATGATATAGAGGAGACGGCAGTGCCGTGTCCCTACCGCGATTAATTGCGCAAGAAACGGCACTGCCGTCTCCTCATTTTGGCTACCGTGATTAATTGCGCAAGAAACGGCACTGCCGTCTCCTCATTTTGGGTAAGGTGTAAGGTGCGCAATGCGCACCCTACAAACTACAAACTAATAACTACTTATTCCCTTGAATAAAAGTCTGGACGACTGCATTAGTTTCAGGAGAAATTTCTGTTACTAGCCGCACCGGAATTGCATTTGTTGAAGCAAATTGTGCGTATTCTGGGGTGAGAAATACTGCATATTTGTCAGCTTCGGGCGTTAGTTGAGCGGCCATTCCTAGACTTATCGCTTTAATATAGTTGCGGACACTCGCAGCTTTGTCTCCGACAAGTTCATCGCCACTAATTACTGTGCTTGGTCTCCTAACTTGGTCTAAGGTTGTACTCGGATCTTTGACGCTTAAATGGGTTCCTCCTACAAATCCGACTAGCCATTTGGGTGATGGAATTTTGGGGAATCCGGCAATTTGTTCGACTAAGGCGGGTGCTGTTTTGTCGGCTGAAGATGCTACTATTAATGTGGGAATTTGAATGGTAGTTAAACCTGTTTCTCCAAATAATAATGATGTTGTGGGATTCATGACGATCGCCCTTTTAATCCTAGCATCCCGTAATTGATACCGTTCTTGGGGCAATCCAGCCGCCGCGCACTGAATGCCTTCGCCCAAGCTAAACCCGATTAAATCGCCCTGACAGCGCTGTTTGAGTCCGCTCAATTGCAGTTCGGCGCCGGCTACGGACAAGGCTGTGGCGCCACCGAAGGAATAGCCAATTATCATCGATCGGTCGATCGCAATTTTCCCCTGCAAGTTATCATCAGTTTGGTTCAATTTTGCCAGTTCATCGAGCACAAAACTGATATCTTTGGGACGATCTAAAAACTCTTGAGGAGCTAATAACCGAGACTTACCCGCGATCGCAGCATTAGTGTTCGTCTCGTTGCTTCCCGGATGTTCCAAAGCAGCTACCACATAGCCGTGAGACGCCAAGTGCTCGGCTAAATAGCGCAAATCCGTGCGTACAGAACCCAAACCGTGAGAAAAGACGATCGTCGGTTTGTCGGCCGTCGCGGCTCTCGACCAGTACACATCAACCGGAATGCGCCGATTGCGGGCGCTATCGTTCAAATCTAGCTTGAGAACCCGCACCGAATTCGGCCCGGGCTGGGTTGGGTCGAAAGGCGGGTTAAACGTGGGTTTAGTGGCTGCTAACTGAGGTGCGATCGCCGCCATAAACCTCTGAGTTTGCCAAAAACCCGAGTTTAAATTGCTCAAAACGGAGAAAGCTCGATCGAGATCCACGACTACTCGCGAACTCGGATAAGATTCAATAAAACTCAATACCGATAAGCCTTCCGGCGCATTCGCCCCCAGCACCAAAGCCGCTCGCAGCGCTTCGACACCCGCACCGTCGCGCCTGGGTATGACTGTAGTCAAATCCGTCAGGATTGCAGTGCCGATGCCCGTATTTAGCAAGTTGCTCAAACCAACTACATTTAGCGGAATTTTCGCTCGCAGTGCTCCAAATATTTGACTCCGCTGTGCGTCAGACAGCAGATTGGCGTAAGCTTGCAGTCTGTCGGGGACTTTTCCGGTTTTTGCGAGTTCGCGCAAATCTGTAACCGATATTGACGATTCTAAAGGGCCTTTGCGGACAACAATGGTTTCTGCTGCTGTTGCAGGGGATACCATAGCGCTAAAAGTGCCGATCGCGATCGCGCCCACAACACTCGCCACTGAAGAAAACCATCTGAAATCTAGTCTAATGCTCATCTTTACCTGATTCAACTAGAGGGATATCACTATATTCTTCAAATTGTCCCAGATACTGAGAAATTGTCATAGATTCTGAGCAATTGTCTTGGAGTGCGATCGTAATTAGTTTGCGGGGATGTTTAAATGTCGATAATCGCGATCGTAATTATTAAGTAGAATTACCAAGCAAAGATGGCTATTTGGCTTAGTGCCTTAAGCGAAATTACTGTTGACGTAATATTTTATGCTTATTAGCATAAAAGATAAAATCTATCCTATCGTTTCCGTCGGCATTTCAAAATATCTATTTACCTCAGCTATCAGGATAATTTCAATGAATACCTTGACACTTCCGGGCTATCAAATCAGTACATCCATCTCCGACGGCTTCAATACAGCGTTTACCGAGGGATTAGAGCATCAGACAACCAGTCATCATCAAAATCCTCAAAGCAGAATTTCCCACCCTCGAACAAATTACCCGCTTAAAAAACGAATATAAAATTACTCAGCATTTACACGTAGAAAGCATCGTCAAATCTTACAGCCTCGAAACCTATCAAAATCGTCTCGCCCTGATTTTAGAAGACTTTGGTGGCAACTCACTCAGCCAAATCATCTCCAAAAAACTCAATTTAACAGCATTTTTAAACATTGGCATTCAACTAACATCAGCACTCAACTCGCTACATCAAAACTGCATCATTCACAAAGACATCAAACCATCCAATATTATCATCAATCTGGAAACAGGAACAGTCAAACTCACCGACTTCAGCATCGCTTCCCGGCTGAGTAAAGAAAACCCCCAAATTAACAATGCTAACTTAGTTGAAGGCACTGTCGCCTATATGTCTCCCGAACAAACCGGGAGAATGAACCGCACCTTAGATTATCGCAGCGATTTCTACTCCCTCGGTGTCACATTTTACGAAATGCTGACAGGCGAATTGCTATTTATCAGCAGCGATATTTTGGAACTCGTAGACTGTCACATTGCCAAACCTCCCGCACCATCTTGTGAATGCAGAAGGAATGCAGAAGGAATGCAGAAAATAGCGACGAAATTCCGCAAGTTGTGGCTGAGATTGTGATGAAGCTGTTGGCGAAAAATGCCGAAGATAGATATCTGCGAAAATGTAGGGTGACGAGGTTTTACCTGACAACTTTTCACCGAAAATTTCGCTATTACCCATCGAAGAAAGTCTCCCCTGGCGCAGCGAAATAGTCCTAGTTTCCGGTTATTCTGGCATTGGCAAAACCGCAATTATTAATGAAGTTCACAAGCCAATTGTCCGCCAACGTGGCTATTTTATTAACGGCAAATTTGACCAATTTAAGCGCAACATTCCCTATGCAGCTTTGATTCAATCTTTCCAGTCATTAATCGGGTAGTTGCTGACTGAAAATGCGGAAAAATTGCAAGTTTGGCGCTAAAAGTTAGTGGCGGCTTTGGGTGCAAACGGTGCAGTGATTGTTGAAGTGATTCCTGAAATTGAGCTGATTGTTGGCCAACAGCCGGAAGTGCCATAATTGGGGCCAACAGAATCGCAAAATCGGTTTAATCGAGTCTTCCAAGAGTTTATCGGTGTCTTTACTCGCGCAGAACATCCGCTGGTAATCTTTTTAGATGATTTGGAATGGGCTGATTCCGCATCGCTGAATTTAATGCAATTGTTGGTTGGGAATTCGGAAAGTCAATACCTGCTTTTGATTGGTGCTTATCGGGATAATGAAGTGCATCCGAAAATGGTTAGTTCTATGCAGCTAGGAACCGATCGCATTCGTGATATCATGCAATCATTGTGCAACTTCTCGCGCATTGATGGCACCGACAAAAAGCCCGCCGACATTCACGCAGGCATCGATAGCACGCTGATGATTTTGCAGCACCGCTTGAAAGCTAAACCGGAACGTCCGACAATTCAAGTGATTAAGGAATATGGCGATTTGCCTGCGGTTAAGTGTTACAGCGGACAACTCAATCAGGTGTTTATGAATTTGTTCGGAAATGCGATCGATGCTTTGGATGAGTCGAATTGCGATCGCACTTACGCTGAAATTGAACAGCATCCGAATATTATCACAGTTTGCACCGAAGTCAAGGAAAGTTCGGCAGCGGATTTTGTAGCGGATGTAGCGGATGTCATGGGAAATAAGCAAGAAATGAAGGGAGAAGGTAGAAGCGGAGAAACTGAGAGTTTTGCTGTGATTCGGATTCAGGATAATGGGCGTGGGATGACTGAAGCAACGCGGTGTAAACTGTTTGACTCGTTTTTTACTACTAAGCCGGAGGGGAAAGGGACGGGATTGGGATTATCGATTAGCTATCAAATTGTAGTCGAAAAGCACGGTGGTGCGATCGAGTGTATTTCGGAACCTGGAAAAGGTGCAGAATTTGTCATCACAATTCCATTGAATTAGAGAAGGATTAGAAAAGATCACCGGGCGAATAGAATTCGCGTCTATAAGTCATTGGAAAAAAACAATAGTATCTGGTAGGGGCGGGTTGAGCTTCGGAATCCATGATAAAAGCCAGTTGATCGAGGCAAAACCCGCCCTCTCCCCTCAGAATCTTACAGACAAAACCCGGATGGTGCGTGGGTTGAAGAAAACCGGGCGAATAGAATTCGCGTCTACACAGACAAAACCCACCTCCGTGGGTTGAAGACTGAGAAATTAAAATCAGGTTATTCTCTTCAACCTGCGCACCATCCAGGTTTTGTTCGTATAGGCGCGGTTTCAACCGCCATCTGTCTGCATCTACAAACCTATTGAAAATCCAAAACTGGGAAAGGTTTCGCCGCTTCTATCTGCGCCGCTAATGCAATTAAAGTAGCTTCCGCCGCCGGCCGCCCGATAATTTGAATTCCCACGGGCAAACCGTTATCATCTAAGATAGCCGGAAGTGCGATCGCAGGTAAACCACTCGCATTAAATGGCGGACAAGGAGCAACCCAATTAATAATCCGTTCCAAAGTTTCCTCGCAACTCAAATCTGCCCACTCGCCGATGCGAATTGGCGAGTGCATATAAGTCGGCAAAACTAACACATCAAAATTCTCAAAGAATCCCACAATTCGCCGTGAAATTACCTGCATTTGATTCACCGCCCGCAAATATTCCCCAGCCGAAACTGTTTTTTCCAACAACCAGCGATTCATCGGTTCCAAAACCTTGCCTGGAATGCCGCTTGCTGCCGCCCCAGACTGCCAAATTACTGTAAATGGTTCGATTAAACCTGTAAAATCTGGGCATCCCGGTTCGACATCGTGACCCAAATCTGCCAGTAATTTTACGGTTTCGAGTACCGCTTGCTGACAGATAGCCGAAGCCTCGCCTACAGGGACAATATTCGTAGAAAAAGCAATTCGCAGCTTGCCCAATTTTTCACCGGAAGCCTCTAAAAAAGTCGGATTTGGGTCTGGAAGCCAGTACGGATCGCCGGTTGTGTACCCTGACATCACGTCCAAAAGAGCGGCGGCGTCAGCGACGGTGCGGGCTAGAGGGCCGTTGGCAGAAATTCCGCTCAGGTAATCTCCGACTGGTGCCCAGGAAACTCGCCCGCGCGAGGGTTTAATGCCCACTAAACCGCAGGCGGAAGCTGGGCCTCGGATCGAACCGCCGCCGTCTGAACCTTGGGCGATCGCGCATAAACCCGCCGCTACGGCCGCCGCTGAGCCGCCGCTGGAACCTCCGGGCGTATATTCTAGATTCCAGGGATTGCGCGCGGGCCGGAAACCTGGGGGTTCGCTGTAAGGCAATGAGCCTATTTGAGAGGTGGCTGTTTTCCCCAGAATGTTAAATCCGGCTGCTTCAATCCGCCAGACTACTGACTCGTTGTAGGGAGATAGGTTACTGTGCAAAGCCTGAACTCCGTAGGTACAGGGAACGCCGGTAACTGGTGTCAAGTCTTTGATGCCGATCGGCACTCCGAAAAAAGGCGGCAATTCCTCTGACTTGTTTAAGCCTGCTAGGTGTTCGGTTTGCGCTGTCGCTAGCTCGATCGCCCGATCGGCCGTTACTGTAAAATAACTACCAAGTTTAGGGTTTAATCGATCGATCCGCTCTAAGTACACATTGGCAATTTCTAGAGGCGAAATTTCCCGATCGCGAATCGACTTCGCCAAATCTAGGGCTGAACTAAAAGCCCGATCGACTGAATTCATAGGTGTAAGTCCTTAATAATTCAAGCAAGTATTAATTTATACTGTTTTATTGCGGAAACCTGTTTTCCTGAAAAAAAAAACACCCAAATGCCTAAAATCCATATTAGATCCTAGATGGACTTGGTTCGCATCCTCGAAGCGACAAAATATTTCCTTACTGTTGCAGCAGTATGACCCCCTCTTGGGATAAACTGATCTCAACAGTTGAGCTTTGGTGTTCTATGAGCACTTCGGGCGATCGGCATTGTCCAACTGCCACAAATCATCTGTTCGAGTCAGCCTTCTCACCAAATCAAGGTAGCGCATGTCAGGAACTCAGAGGCTCAAGCCACTGAGCTTGTAAGAAATTACAAGCTGTTCTGACCAGACCCCTCGATCGCGAGGAGACGTTATTTAGGTCACGACACCGGCGAATGCGACGCTAGTTTTCCGCTCTGTCATCTGCAATTAAACAGTTTTAAAGTCACTGAAACAGTGTTGCAGGTCTAACAAGCCTTCATAACAGGTCGAAGCGAACATTACCCCGTAAGGGAGATCGAGGCAACCATACCTCGAAAGGAGAGGTAACCATACCTCTCCAACCCCACAAGGGGATTTAAGGCGGTTAAAAACGCCCGTGTCGTTTTCCTCTCAGGTCTAAAGACACTGAGTTTCCCACTTACCGAGTGTTTTTTATGACACAACAGCATCCGCCAGCTCCTCGTCCACCCCTACCGGGCGCTCCCCCGCCCCC
>CASBQF010000056.1 GCA_949127775.1 Oscillatoriales cyanobacterium PMM_0080 | reverse complement strand
TCTTCCCCTCTCCCCATCTCCCCCTCTACCCCTCTCCCAGTCTGAGATTTGCCCGATTTTGTTTAATATGATGCAACTGTCAACCTAGGAAAGCGGGTACTCTTATACCGTGCTGTGCAGATTTGACTGAAATAAATGTGAAGAAATGTAGTCAACTGCTCTCAGAAATGTTAAAATTCTTAACATAACGTAGCATTATGCACGCCCAACCAAAACCTAACCAGAGAGGGTGCTGTCTGGGAGTAGCAGCTAGTTACCATAAAACGAAGCCTCTTTAAACGAAAGGAAAGCGCAAGTCCGCGCCCACTTTCCCCACCTAAACCTAGGGGTTTGCGACTACCGCAAACCTTTAGAGGCAAAGACACTCAGCGGGAAAAGCTCATGAAAACTCTTAAATCCTCAGATACAGATTCTGTTCGCGCTTACTTGCGGGAAATCGGCCGCGTCCCCCTCTTGACCCATGAGCAAGAAATACTCTACGGGAAACAGGTACAGCGCTCAACCGCACTGAATCAGGAAAAAAATATTTTAGCCGAAGAGTTAGGCCGTGACCCGACACTGGCTGAATGGGCACAGACAGTCGGGCTGACTGAGCTTGAGTTGCAGCGGACAATCCTCCACGGGGAAAGGGCAAAGCGCCAAATGGTAGAAGCCAATCTGCGCCTGGTAGTGTCTGTTGCCAAAAAATATATCAAACGCAACGTAGATTTACTGGATCTAATTCAGGAAGGTACGATCGGGATGCAGCGAGGAGTCGAAAAATTTGACCCGACTAAGGGCTACAGATTTTCAACTTATGCCTATTGGTGGATTCGTCAGGCAATTACTCGGGCGATCGCCGAAAAAGGTCGCACCATCCGCTTACCGATCCACATTACCGAAAAGCTCAACAAAATAAAAAAGGCTCAGCGCCAACTCGCTCAACAGCTAGGCCGCGCGGCTACTGCTGCTGAATTGGCATCAGAGTTAGATTTGACTCCCAAACAAATTCGCGAATATCTCGATCGCGCCCGCCTGCCGCTTTCCTTGGACTTGCGCGTCGGAGACAATCAAGATACAGAGTTGGGCGATTTATTGGAAGATACTGGTACTACTCCAGAAGATTTTGCTCTGCAAGCTTCTCTGCGGACTGACTTAGACCAGATGATGGCGGAACTGACTCAGCAACAGCGAGAAGTCATCGCCTTGCGGTTTGGTTTAGAAGATGGGCAAACCTTAACTTTGGCAAAAATAGGCGATCGTCTCAACATCAGTCGGGAACGAGTGCGCCAAATAGAACGGGAAGCTTTGACCAAACTCCGCAAGCGCAAGCAAGATATTAACGATTATCTAGCCTGCTAGATAGATTGGGGATTGTGCGATCGGTCTCGCCCGGTCATCGCCAATCCCTAATCTAATCTCAAATTCGGTCGCATTCGACACTCAAGATGCCGTCTTCCTACTACAATTGATCTGGCGCAGGAACACGGCATCTTGAGTCTCCGACCTATCATCAGAAGTGTAACCGGATTTTTGATCTAAAATCGTAAAAACCGCCGCCTATAATTCGGTTGTGCCCACTTAGTTGCTGCGACTGTCCTGCTACATTAGTAATTACTTAGTAATAAATATCAGCAGCGATCGGATAATGGTTATTTAACTTAACCGTCCGCGTCTAAAATAACAGGCTGTCTCTGAAACGGAGGTACTCATGAGTAATTCATCTAATAAATCCCCAGAATTCTTTGAAGAAGACGGAGAAAATGCCAATCTATTATGGCAATACGTGCAGTCAATGGCTCCCGACACTGTTTCTCAGTTGTCTAAGCCGACTTCTCACGAAGTATTTCAAGTAATGGAGCGAAATATTGTCGGACTTTTGGGTAATTTGCCTTCGGAACACTTCGGAGTGACAGTCACTACCAGTCGCGAACATTTGGGTAGATTGCTCGCCTCAGCTATGATTAGCGGTTATTTTCTCAAAAATGCCGAACAGCGAATGACTTTTGAAAAGTCCATAGAAGCCAGTGAGAGACATGGCTCGGAAGATTAGTTGATTATTAACATTTAAGTTCTACAAGTGTCAAGCCCCCCTCGCAAGATGGGGGCTTAAGATTTGGGATTTTAGATTTTAGATTTTAGATTTTAGATTTTAGATTAAATAATTGAATAATTATTGATATTATTCTTAAATATCGTGTCCGATAGAAAAAAAGATATCGATCGGGTTTGTAGTGCGGACTTCAGTCCGCTCATTATTGCGGACTGAAGTCCGCACTACGAACCATTTTGTTGTGGTAATCGACCGGATATAATATGACTAATAACTAATGACTAATGACTAATTCCCTCTTAATATAATATGTCTCTTTCTCCCTTGACCCACAAAGCGATCGGCGTTGCTGTAATCTGGAACGATCGCCAACAAATTTTGATTGACAAGCGCCGAAAACAGGGACTGCACGGCGGTTTCTGGGAGTTTCCCGGGGGTAAAATAGAGCCTGGGGAAACCGTCGAAGCTTGCATAAAACGGGAAATTATGGAAGAGTTGGGGATTGTGGTCGAAGTGGGCGATCGGCTGATCACAATTGACCATGACTATACTAAATTTACAGTTAGGCTCCACGTGCACCACTGCCGCCACGTCAGCGGGGAACCGCAAACGATCGAATGCGATGAAATTTGCTGGGTGAGACTCGACGAAATTGACCAGTTTACTTTTCCCGAGGCAAACAAACAGATTATCGCTGCACTGCGCTCAAGTTGAACCGTGATGTCAAATTCGGTTACTACTGGCAACTATCAACTGCCAACTGAGGGCGGGCACGGGGGCACAGCCCCTACCAACTGTCAACTATCAACTGCCAACTATCAACTATTTTTGAATAGGCAGAGTAAAGTGAAAACAACTACCTCGATCGGGTACAGAGTCAACCCAAATTTGACCGTAGTGGGCGCGGATGATGCCTTGACACAGAGACAGTCCAATGCCGTAACCGTCTTTTGATTTATCTCGCTGTAAGCGAAAGCTGTCTTCAAAAATGCTCGCGCAATCTTCTTGGGGAATTCCCGGCCCACTGTTGCAAATGCTGACTTGAACTTTGTATGCTGTGCGGTGGAGAATAGAAAGATTAACAGTTCCTTGCTCTGGCGTGTACTTGCTGGCGTTGTCAAGTAGGTTGACGATGACTTGTTTGATGCGATCGGGATCGGCATAAATCAAGGGCAAATCTGTGGGAATGTCTGTTGCCAAATTCAGACTTTTCGCCTGAAATTTATCTTCAAATTGCAGGATTGCATCTTGACAAATCGCCCCCAGTTCGATTTTTTTTGCTTCAATGTGGAATTGAGCATTTGTACCCCGGGCTGCTTCCAGGATATCTGTAATCATACGATCGACAACCCGGATTTGGCGACGGGCTTGTTTCATCAAATGAGCCGCCAGAGTCGGTGTCAAACGCGACTTCTGCCCCTCCTTCACCTTCTGACTTGACTCCAAAGTCTCCAAAGCCAAAGATGCGGCCGTCAAAGGATTGCGCAAGTCGTGAGCCAGCATTGCAATAATCCGGTCTTTGAATTGTAACTGCTCTTGCAGGTGCTCTTTTTCCTGTTTGAGCCGAAAAACTTCATCCGCAAGCTGCACGAGTTCGATCGCGCAAGCAACCGAATAGATCGGTTTTGGGTCGTCTCCCAGAGCTGGAGCCAGCTCTGGCGCAGACTGCTGCTCAATGGAGTATTCTTCTACAGAACGCTTCCAGCGCGGCCACCAGTGTTCGAGTTGGGCGATCAGATTGCTGCCGGCGAGAGTTTGTCTGGGCTCAGGATGAATTTTGACCAGCGAGGGAGTGGCTACAAGTTTAAAGTGTTCGGCTAAATCCGGCTGTTCTCCTACGTCGATGACTTGAAGCTCAAAGTCGCACTCTGCCTTCAAATCCTGTAGGGACTTGCGGATGTGTCTGGTCTTTTCCCTAGAAGAGAGACGTTTGTCTACGAACAGCAAAAGCTGTAAAAGCGGTGCAGGATTTGCCGGCTGTTCGGGAGAAGAGTCGGTGTCGCTGGTGCCGGATGTTGGATGGACGCTGTTGTCTTTTTCGATCGGGTGAAAATAATTGACCATTGCCGAGCCGAGTTATTTCACTATCTACTTTAATTTAATACTTCCTTTAGATTTATGCTATTGTCCGATGATTTTATTACGGCGGGCCAATGACATTTTTGAGATGGAAGAAAGATGAGTCGCTGCGGGTGGTGGTTAAAGTGGCGATCGCCTTTTTTGTGCTGTGCCTGCTGCTGACGCTGCACCGCTACTACAGCTTTTACGCTACATACGACCAAGGCATTTTCAATCAAGTTTTTTGGAATGGCACTCGGGGTCACTTTTTTGAGAGTTCCCTCTCTTCGGCTTTGTCCACTAACGTGGTTCACCAAAACCAGATTCCTGACGTATCTTACCATCGGTTGGGGCAGCACTTCACTCCATCGCTGATGCTGTGGCTGCCAATTTACTCACTGTTTCCCTCTCCTGTCACTTTGACGGTGTTGCAGGTGACTTTAATTACGATCGCTGGTTTAGTGCTCTATGCTCTCGCCAGACACCATCTAGAGCCAAGACTGTCGGCGACAATTGTGGTCAGCTATTACGCAGCGAATGCGGTAATTGGCCCGACATTAGGCAATTTTCATGATTCTTGCCAAACTCCGCTTTATATTTTTAGCTTGCTGCTGGCGATGGAGAAGCGCGCTTGGCCGCTGTTTGGGATTCTCGCAACTTTAATGTTGGCTGTACGAGAAGATGGCGGAGTTGTGTTATTTGGGGTGGGAGTTTACTTGATTTTGAGTCGGCGCTATCCTCTGACTGGCTTGGCTGTGTGCATTCTCAGTTTTGGTTACATGATTTTGTTGACAAATCTGATTATGCCTTTGTTTTCTGCTGATATTTCCCAGCGGTTTATGATGGAACGTTTCGGTCAATATGCTGATGGTGATGAAGCTTCGACTCTGGAAATTATTTGGGGAATGGCGAGCAATCCTGGGCGGTTGATTGAACAATTATTTACGCCGTTTTTTGGTAAAATCAAGTATCTGCTGGGGCAGTGGTTGCCGTTGGCTTTGGTTCCTGCCGTAGCGCCAGCTTCTTGGACGATCGCGGGATTTCCGCTGCTCAAGCTATTTTTGGCGAAAGGAGAGTCGGTGCTGGCGATTAATATTCGCTATGCGATGACTGTGGTTCCAGGGCTGTTTTATGGGGCGATTCTGTGGTGGGCCGATCGCCAACAGGAAGAAGATCAAATTAGAAGCGGCAAAAAAACCAGCTTGCGTTTTCCGAATGCGGTGTTTCCTTTCCCTTCGTCTGCCAAGTTTCGGAGATTTTGGGCGTTTTGCATCTGCTTGTCGCTATTTTTTACCTTCACATCTAACCCAAATCGAACTTTTTCGTTTATTCTGCCCGATGCGATCGAGCCTTGGGTGCAGGTTCCTCTGATCAGACAGTGGCAGCACGTTTTTCAGGTGCGGCCGCTCTTGGCTCAAATTCCTGCGAATGCTAGTGTGGCTGCGACGAATACTCTTGTGCCGATGTTGTCAAGTCGCCGGGAAATTCTGAGGCTTCCGATGTTGGAATTGCGGAATGATGCGAGGGAGAGGGTGAAGATGGAATATATAATTGCTGATGTATGGCAGTTGCAGCAGTATCAGGCTGCGTTTCGCAGCGAGAGGCGACAGTTGAAGGAAATCGTCCCGCAGATCGATCG
>CASBQF010000055.1 GCA_949127775.1 Oscillatoriales cyanobacterium PMM_0080 | reverse complement strand
GCTGATAGCTGCTTGACTTTTGCTTGCAGCAGCATTTTGGCTTCATCCTCGGAGAGGTTCTTCATACCTTCGAGTTTCAGCAGTTGGATTTCTGGCTGCAAAAGTACGATCATTTTGTCGGCTTCGGACAGGTTTTTAGGGTCGTATTCTGACAGTTTTTTTAGTTGATATAATAGCCTTTTGAGCTGATATTCCAACTGTTGATCGACATTGTAGGAAAGTTTTTTTAGCTCTCCCTCCGGCATCTGCTCGACTCTGGTTAATAATACTCTGATCTCTTCCTCTGAGAGTGTTTGAGTGACGGGCGTCTTATAATTTTCGCGCCCTTTGTTGTAATTTTCGACAATTTGTTGCTGTTTTTCGGTTAGGGGCTTGCCAATGGGCGATGCTCCCTCATGGATACCAACGAGTTCGTAAACGATTACTGGTTCGCTTTTGCCTTTGACGGTAATGAAGTCGAGTTCTCGCACGTGGAGTCGATCTTTGTAATCTCTGTACGTGTTGTCGCTGATGATTAAGTCAGTGCCATATTGCTTGCTGGCGCCTTCTAAGCGAGAGGCGAGATTTACCCCATCCCCGATCGAAGTTAGTTCCATCCGTTTGCTCGATCCGATGTTGCCGCTGACAACTTCGTCGGAATGGATGCCCATCCCAATGCCGATCGGCAATTCGCCATCAGCGATACGCTCTTGATTAAACTCCGCCAGTTTGTCACGCATTTTGACTGCGGTTTGCATCGCACACCACGCATGATCTGCAAGGGGCGCTGGAGAGCCAAAAACAGCCATCAGAGCGTCACCGATGTATTTGTCGAGAGTACCTCCGTACTCGAATACGACATCTACCATCACTTCAAAATATTTGTTGAGCATTACCACAACTTCTTCGGCTTGCAATTTTTCCGTAAGTGTGGTGTAGCTGCGAATGTCTGAAAACAGCACCGAAACGTTTTTGCGCTTACCGCCCAATCCTGTATCGCCAGAAGCAAGAAGAGCTTCGGCTACTTCTGGAGTCATGTAGCGGTACATCAAGTTTTTGACTTGCTTGGCGCTACTAATATCTTCCATCACAACTAATGCCCCGTTGACCTTATTTGGGTCAGTAGCATCCGTCATTGAGTTAATCGAAAGATTAATACTCTGCGCGGCTCCTTCTAAAGCTATCAATACTTGGTCGGGGTAATATTGTTGGCGGTCTTTATCATCTTCGGGAGACAAAGCCAGATCGAACCATTTGGTAAAATCGCCTTTTTCTAACTTAATTAATTCACGCAAAGATTGACCTTCAGCTAATTCAGCATCGCTGACTCCTAGCAATTTTTTAGCACTCGGATTTGTCGCTACGATATGGCCTCTTTTATCTGTAGAAATTACGCCGTTAGTCAGGGCGTGCAGCATATCTTTTTGTCTTTGTTCTTGCTGCTTGACTTCGGCAAATAGTTTGGCGTTTTGCAGGGCGACTCCTGCTTGGATGTTAAACGCCTTCATGAAGTCCATGTCGTTGCGATTGAAACTCGCTTTCCACTTTTCGGGGGCGTGCGGCCAATCTACCGGGTTGTATGGTGGGAATTCTCCTTGTCGTTTTTTATTAATTAATTGGGTGACACCTATTAATGTATCGTTTGCATTAAACACTGGCATACAGAGCATACTGCAAGTGCGATAGCCAGTTTTTTTGTCTGTTTCTTTGGAAGTTTCGGCGCGGGAGTCATCGTATACATCAAAAGGAATCAGCAGCGGTTTGCCGAATTCGGCAACAATACCTGCAAAACCCGCTGTTTTGGGTATGCGTATTTCTTGAAGTTGACCTGCGATTAGGATTTTTGTCCACAGTTGATTTTTGTCTTCATCGATTAGCCACAAGGTACTGCGATCGGCATTCATCAGTTCTTTTGCCTGATCCATTACCGTTTTTAGGGTATCTTCTAAGTCTAGACTGCTCTGAGAAAGAGCGTTGACAGCATTCATCAGCGCCGTGCCTGCCCGCTGTCTCTGAGTTGCTGCGTAGAAAGATTTGGACGATTCTAGAATTAGGCGAATTGAGGGAGTAAATTCTTTAAAAAGTTCTTCGTCTTCTTCAGTAAATCCGTGCCGATCGATTTGTTCGTCTAAAGTCGTGTAATTTTCGTGGTTATGTCTTAGTTTATTAATCAGTTGAACAACTGCTACTAACGCTCCTGTTTCTTCGTTTACCAGGGGCATCGCCAGCATTGTATAAGTGCGATATCCATTTTTTTCGTCAAATTTTTTGGCGTTATCCGATCGCTCGTCGTTATAAAAATCGTAAGGGATGTTAACCACTTTTCGGAACGTGGCTACTTCTCCTGCAATGCCGACATGGGAGGGAACTCTGATTTCGAGATTTTTGCCATTTTCGTCTTTAGCGACGATCGCCCAGAGTTCGTCTTTTTCCTCATCTACTAAAAATATCGTGGTGCGATCGGCATTCAGTAATTCCCCTGTCTTGAGAGTAATCGACTGCAACATCTCATTAAGGATCGCGTCAAATCCCTGGCTCTCAAGAATATTGTCGAGCATTCCCAGGGTGTCATTGACAACCTGAAGTTTGTATTCTGCTTCCTTAACTACTAATTTGAAACTATCCTTATTTAGGGGCGCGAGAATGCTGGAGAAGTTTCCTTGTGACGGGATAATTGCACTGCTAGAGGGAGAGGGAGAGGGAGAAAAATATTCCTGATGATGAGTTTCAGCCTGATGAGTTTCAGCGCCGACAGGAGTGACATCTACTGTCACACCGCCGTCGTGAGAAGAGTAATTGGGGGGGGGAGATGCAGGATGATAAGATGTCATAGACCTTTACAGAAGATTAAGTGTAAGGGTTGTCTCTAAGCTAGGAGAGTCGGTAAGTTGATTAGTGGGTAAGTCGCACAAAACTAAAATAAGTGTGAACCACTTCTCAGTTTACCGAATTCCGACCACAGAACAAGTAGAATTAACCTGATCTTGCTGGTGAATGGATTGTGGGACGGTAATGTGGCTATAAGATTGCTACAATTTTTTTAAAGATATCGAATCCTGTTTAAATGGTTGATTAACTGATTTTGACATTGTGCGTGCCTGGTTTAAGTGGGTTAGATCGAAGATTTAATCCCGATCGCCCGCAGGAAGCTAAATTGCGTGCGGCAAGGACTGCTGAAAAAGCGACGGCATTGTGGGATTAGCCGCAATTGTGGCATTACCAGTTGCTAGTGATGTGTGCCTTTTTCTACACAATCGTGTTTTTTAACTATAACTTCTGCAAATTTTACTGCTTTTAGCTTTCATCCCAGGACTGAGGTCACAGAGCTTTTAGCTTTTTTTGTACATACCATTGCTATTTTCAGTGTAACCTCCTGCTGAAAAAACTCCGCCTTTTGACCCCCCGATCGCCCCAGGGCTGTTTCATTCTCAGGTAAATCATGGTTTTGTCGGGGTAGTGCCAAGAATGCCTACCCTGTTCATCCACGATTTTGTAGGTGTTTCACTCCGTTGGGGCGCCGAGCTTCGACTTCGCTGATTGACTACGGGGGCTGCCCCTACAAGAGTATGAAACAGCACGATCGATCGCGCCTGCAAGTCAGATCAGGGTTTGGCAAACTGAGTTTGGCGCAATCCGGCGGCTTCTACCAGTAGCGATTCGGCGAAAGCGATGGCTTCATGGGCCGATCGACCGCTGGCGAGTTGGGCGAGTTCTTCGCGTCGCTGTTCGCTGTTGAGGGCGGCAACTCTAACTACTGTACGTTCCCCCGGTTC
>CASBQF010000054.1 GCA_949127775.1 Oscillatoriales cyanobacterium PMM_0080 | reverse complement strand
TTACTCACGACATTGATGAAGCGCTGTTTTTAGCCGATCGCCTGGTGATGATGACTAACGGCCCGTCAGCGACGATTGGGGAGGTTCTGGAGATTCCTTTCCCTCGTCCGCGCGATCGGGTACAAATGATGGAAGATCCAGAATACTACAATTTGCGAAACTACGCCCTAGATTTCCTATTCCACCGCTTCGCCCACGATGACGATGCTTAATCGGTTGGGAAATTGCCGTTAAAAATGGGGAATACTGGAAAATTGAAGCTCCAGTTTTCCCCATTTTTACAGGAATATCGCTGAAGCTTAAGTGTTTCTGAGAAACTTTTCCAGACATCCGGATCTTTTTCTCAACTTTTACGTCTAGCTGTGCAGAGACCTAATTGCCTAGCTGTTCGTAGGCTGGCATGAACTGAGTCCATCTTTGATTAAGGGTGGACTCTTTCTTTATGTTATGAAATGTGTTTGTGCGATCGAGGGTCTGCACATTCCACCCTTTGAACTGTCACACATGGAACGTTTATTAGTGTTTTATGAATTAATATTTTTCAGAATATAGCAGTTTTCAGTATCGAAACGACAATGCCGTGTCCGGCTTAGTTTTCAAGTTTGCACGGAAAACTCGTCTGAGTCAATATCCCAATTTACCCAGCGAATTGCCTCTTTAGCAGATGTCACATCAGGCGGCACTCGCAAAACATGAATGTGTCCCGTGCTCGGACAAGTCATTTTTAACAGATAAATATCTTCTTTTTTCGGAGCATCCTCATCGTCCTCGAAATCATCAGGATCGAAGCCATCAATATCAGCATCAATTTTGAGCAGCGTGTATTCTTTCCAGCAATCTAACTCTGTGGCTTGCAGTTCCGAGCAAATTCTAGCATAACCAATTCCCTGAATTAATACTCGTCTTAATTCAGCATTTTTTTCTGCTAAAAGCCATTGTGCTTGCCACAGATTGGGGTGAATTTGTCCGTATTTTTCAGGTAATGTTACACCGTGGTAGGAATAGATTTTGTAACCGTCGGGAAATTCCAGTGCAGGTTCTCCTTCTGCGTGGAGGCGGTACTCGCTGTCAAGGCGAAGCTGACAAGGGCGCGAGCACACAATGCAGGTATCATCTAACAAAATAATCCAGCCGCATTCTGCTAAAAGCTGGTTCAGGCATTCAAAAAATTTCTGTGCTTCTGGTTTGAGAACAACGCCCAAGCCAGAAACACAGAATTCAGCAAGAGCGAGATTCTCAACCAAATATTTTGGAGTAACTTTTGGTCTTGAATATTTCCAATAATTGGCAAAGTCTGTGTTCAATTGTTGTTCTAGCTGTTCCTCCCATATACTTAACTCCGAAAGTTCTTGCCGCAATTCTGTTATCAAGAAAAAGGGGTGCAGCGCATCTTTTACCCGTTTTTTTAGTCGTTTTATCAAATCAGTGTCATTGGATCTTTTCAGCGGTATTTGTGCTACCCCTCCGTTGGGGCTACTGCAAAAAGTTATTTCAGAGGCCTTTAAACCCAGGATCTCGCAGACAGACTTAACGGCGGCTGCGGCTTTGGGGTTAGAGATGGGTTCGGTAGAGTTGAGGAGAGTTCCCCACTTTTGACGACACGCTTCGATTAGATCCTTATGTTCAGGTTTAAAATTTACATTCAGAGAAGTCAAATTAGTTAGAGATTGCAGGGGTGTGATGTCTGATATTTGATTGTTGTACAGATGCAGAGAAATCAAATTAGTCAGAGATTGCAGGGATGGGATGTCTGATATTTGATTGTTGTGCAGATTCAGATAATTCAAATTAGTCAGAGATTGCAGTGGTGTGATGTCTGATATTTGATTGTTGTACAGATAAAGATGAGTCAAATTAGTCAGAGATTGCAGGGGCGTGATGTCTGATATTTGATTGTCGCCCAGATTCAGATAAGTCAAATTAGTCAGAGATTGCAGGGGTGTGATGTCTGATATTTGATTGTTGTACAGCTCCAACTTATTGCTACTTGACAGTATCTGGTTCGCTTCATAAATGTCAGAAGTGCCAGCTTTTTTTAACAGCACCTCAACTGTATATCTTGCTGCTTCTGAAAGGTTGTCTTTGTGCAAGCACCAGTCGGCAAAGCTGCTGAAAGTCATTGATGCTTTGGGTTGTTGTTCTGACATAAAATTGTGGAAAATTATATATTCCTGGCAAGTGTCTAATTTAGTGGCTGCTAGTTTTTGACAAATTCGATCGCACAAAATGATATCCAATGCTGTAAATGCCGATCGATCGCACGCTGTGGAAAGCGCGATCGCCCTCCACTTTTCGCGATAAACTGGAATCTAAGCCTCTTGTGCTAGCGTGAGTTTGTTAAACCTTAGTCTGCGACATACCGCCAACCTTGGGGCTCATATTCGCGCTGAATCCGCACCATCCAATTACCTTCAGGAATTGCGATCGCATGGTGTTCTTCGTGACTCAATAAAGCTGTGGGCGAAAGCACTCGCAAGTACAGAGTACCGTCTTTTTCGTACAGTTCAGCTTGCCCCTCCACAATCTGGTGAGAGTGCCCGGTGACTTCACCTTCGGCGAGTGTTAGGTGAGGCTGTTTTTGTCCTTGAATTTGCTGTGTGGGAGTGAGAATTACGTCGCCTTGGCGAATTGGTTGCATAGTTTTTTTGTTAATTTTGTTCACTTGTGTTGACAGCCCGATCGCACTTCTTGTCAATTTCATAATACGAACATACTACAAAAACGTCAAGATCCCGATTGAATAATTTTTGTATTAGGATGTGAAGTGCGATCGATCGCACCTTTATTACACCAATTCTGGTAGTGCCAAAATACTGTCGAGTATGGCGGTAGATATCTAGAGATAATCACCCTTTTCTTGGCTCGATCGAGACAAAAGCGATCACATTACAAATAACCATTAACTCAAAAATAAATTATTGTCAACAGTATTTTTGCGGAATATTTAACTTTAAATAATCATTGCTAACTGAGATACCACATCCCACGCACTCACTTCAATATATTTGACAATGCTAAGTTAATTAAAGATTTGATGAGCGAAATGTCTAAGT
>CASBQF010000053.1 GCA_949127775.1 Oscillatoriales cyanobacterium PMM_0080 | reverse complement strand
GAAATATACCAGCAGCAATATCCAAATCCAACGCCACAAGTCCAAAGAAAACTACAAGAGATTGATTTGGAATTTATCAGTGAAGACTTACCTAAACTCCTAAAATCTATGAATTTGGGATCTGAACGTATCCGCCAGATTGTGCTTTCTCTGCGGAATTTTTCACGTTTGGATGAAGCTGAAATGAAGTCGGTTGATATTCATGAAGGCATTGACAGTACCTTGATGATTTTGGATAGTCGGCTGAAAGCTAATGGTAATTTTCCGGGAATTCAAATTATTAAAGACTACGGCAATTCTCCCTTAATTGAATGCTGGGCTGGACAATTAAATCAGGTATTTATGAATGTTTTGAGCAATGCCATTGATGTTTTATATGATGCAAACGATAGCAAAAAAACGAACGAAAAAAGTCCATCAGATTCGGCATTTTTACCTACGATTAGCATTCGCACTGAACTTTTAACTTATAATTGTGTATCTGTACGAATCGCTGACAATGGATTGGGCATGACGGAGAATGTAAAAAAACGTTTGTTTGAGCCATTTTTTACGACTAAGCCTGTAGGCAAAGGTACTGGATTGGGATTGTCTATCAGCTATCAAATAGTGGAAAAACATCAAGGTTCGTTCAGGTGCGTATCTGCTCCGGGAGAGGGAACTGAATTCTGGATTGAGGTGCCCGTGCGGCAAGAGTCCGAGTCATCTGTTTCTCAGGTTTCATCTGCGGTAGGTGTCAATTGCAATTAGCGGGATAAATCGGGAGTATTCCGATTTGGTCAAAAGCATTTTTTTAGGGACGATCGCTGCGAAAGATGCTGGCGGTGTGCAGTACGCATCTTACAGTTAACCATTATAATAAACCCAATTTGTAGGGGCGGGTTCGCCAACAATTTATCGTGAAGATGAATGATATTGTCAACCCGCCCCCGCCCACCAACAATCAAAATGTACCGTGAATTTATTGGTAAAATGTTGATGTAAATAATGGCGGGGATGGGGCGGGTTTATGAGATTATTTGTGGGTTTCATAGATAGTTGGCTCACGGGCCCCTACAGGATTTTGGGATGTTTTTTGTAAAGCGAGCCTCCACCAGAAATAAAAATGTACGCTCCTAAAACTTGTCCTAATCTCCTTGGCGGTTGCTATAAATGCGCAACAGCTTATCGCCCAAAACAAATATCTTGGATTTTACCCGCCGCGACAATTTATAATTGTAGTAAGGCCCGATTACCAATTACGAATTACGATGTCTTTACAATTTATTAGCATTCCGCCAACCACCGATCGCAAACCAGTCGCTTTAATTGTCGCTTTGCACGGATGGGGTGCTAATGCTCGGGATTTGACTTCCTTAGCACCGGCTTTCAATTTGCCGGATTATCAGTTTGTGTTTCCCGATGGCCCGTTTCCCCATCCCCAGGTAACGAGCGGCAAAGCGTGGTATGACTTAGCAGGCAAAGACGCTGAGGGATTGGTAGAAAGTCGGCAGTTGCTGAAGGAATTGTTGCTGTCTTTGGAAAGCAGTACGGGCGTGCCTTTGTCTCGCACGATTTTAGGTGGCTTTTCTCAAGGTGGAGCGATGACTCTGGATGTGGGCTTGACTTTGCCTCTAGCAGGTTTAATTTGTCTGAGCGGTTATTTGCACTCGTCGATTTCGCCGGTTGCTGGGAGTGCTTTGCCGCCTGTTTTGATCGTGCATGGTACTCAAGATAGTATTGTGCCCGTTAGTGCTGCTGGGCGATCGCGCGACAGTTTGACTGCTTGGGGAGCTCAGGTGCAGTATCGAGAATTTAAGATGGGACACGAGATTCTGCCCGAAGTTGTAGATGTAATGCGAAGTTTTGTTGTAGAAACTGTGTCGAAATGTGATTAAAGGCTTAGTATATAGTATGGCGGAAGTCTCGGGCAGGGGAAAAAAATGAAAACTTTAACCAAAGCATCGCGCGATATTGCTGTACTTACTTCTCAGGACGTGGCAGAATTGGCTGTCCGTTTGGAAGTTGACGATTATACAGATCCTTTTGAGGGATTAAATGATTGGCACTTGTTGCGATCGCTTGCCTTTCAGCGGCCGGAGATGGTTGAACCTTATCTCCACCTTTTGGATATGGAAGCCTACGACGAAGCATAGGCTTAAAAATCTAGCTTAAAAATTTCGACTGGATTGAGGAAGAAGTTAGCAGCATATTTTGTTGCGGATTGAACAGATGAGTTATGGATTTTTGTCCGTTTTCATCTCAACTTCTTTCTTGATTCTTTTTTATGGGAAAATAGACTTGAATTGCATACATCTTTGATTGATAGACTAACCGCAGATGTAAGGCGGATAAACACAGATAAACGCAGATAATTTTAAGATAGAAGAGCGCATGAATGCAATCTTGTCTAATGAGATGAAGGGCAGAAGAATTTTAATCGGCGTTAGTGGCGGGATTGCGGCTTACAAAGTTTGCGAAGTTGTTTCAACTTTAGCGAAGGCTGGAGCTGATGTTAAAGTAATTCTTACTGATGCGGCTGGGGAGTTTGTAACGCCTTTGACTTTTGCTACTCTTTCCCGCCATCCTGCTTTTACGGACAAGGATTTTTGGCAAGCAAATCACGGCCGCCCGCTGCATATTCAACTGGGAGAATGGGCGGAAGTTTTTGTAATTGCTCCTCTGACTGCTAATACTTTGGCTAAGTTGGCGGGGGGTTTTGCTGATAATTTGCTGACTAATACTGTCTTGGCTTCTACTTGCCCAATTTTGCTCGCACCGGCGATGAATACTGATATGTGGGAACAGCCTGCGGTACAGAGGAATTGGCGCGAAGTGTTGACTTATCGGCGCTATCATGCGGCGAATCCGGGGGCGGGTATGCTGGCGTGCGATCGCGCGGGTGTTGGCCGGATGGCTGAACCTGGTGAGATTTTGCCTCATATTGAGTCGTTGTTGTATACCAAGGGCGATCGAGATTTAGCGGGCAAACGGGTGTTAATCAGCGCGGGAGGGACGCGAGAACACCTAGATCCAGTGCGGTTTATCGGCAATCCTTCCACGGGCAAAATGGGCATGGCTTTGGCGCAAGCTGCACAGCATCGAGGCGCGACGGTGACGCTGGTACATAGTATTGCTGGGGAATTGTTGCTATCTGGTGTGCGGGCGATCGCAGTTACGAGTGCACAAGAAATGCGGCAGGCGATGCTGGAATGCTTTCACGATGCGGATTTGACGGTGATGGCTGCGGCGGTTGCGGATGTGAAACCGGCTGATTACAGTAGTCAGAAATTGCCGAAGCGATCGCTCCCCAATGCTTTACCGTTAGCACCCGTAGCGGATATTTTGGCAGAGTTGGCAAACTTGAAACAGCCACACCAAAAGCTCATCGGCTTTGCCGCACAAACTGGAGATATTGTCAAGCCTGCGTTGGAGAAATTGCGGGCTAAGAGGCTGGATGCGATCGCTGCAAACCCGATCGATCAAATAGGCGCAGGTTTCGGCAGCAATACCAATCAAGCAATATTAATTAATGCCGCCGGCAAACAAGTAGAAATAGCACCTTGCAGCAAACTAGAAATGGCTCACCGATTGTTAGATTTTGTGCTGGAAAGGTGATATAATGATTCGTGAATTAATTACAATACTTGTAGGGGCGGGTTCACAAAAAATCTTTGATTCACATTCAGAGTATCTATAAACCCGCCCTGACCGATGCACAGAATGCGATCGACAATATTTGTAGGGGCGGGTTCACAAAAAATCTTTGATTCACATTCATAATATCTATAAACTCGCCCTGACTGACCGATGCACAGAATGCGATCGACCATAAATTTGTTATAAATTAGCAGGTTCCGGGCATAATTCTGATTCCCCAATTTCCGTTAATTCCGCATCAGCCGGCAACTCAATATCTGCAACAGTAACTTCTAGTTTAAATCCTAACGCTTCGAGCAATTCTACCAAACTGTTAATTTCGGAACCGCCGCTTTCAGTCAGCATCTTATCAAGTTTTTCGTGATGTTCTTTTGCTGACTCCGAAAGAGCATTCATCCTGATTCGAGCTTCAATCACCTTTCGGATGGCATTTCTCAGCAGTGCGGGTTCTGGGTCTTTTTCTTCCAAAATAGCCCCAATAAAACCACCAGCGTGTTCAGCATCTTTGAGCGATTCAATTAGGGACTCGTAATAGCTATCACTCGTCGGCATTTTCATTTCTTTCATAGTCGGCTGAATACTCCTTCGCTTTTACAATATCTTGTTTTTGGGTACTTTTATCACCACTACAAAGCAGAAGCACTATTGTCTCTCCTACTTCTCTAAAATAAATCCGGTAGCCCGGGCCGTAGTTGATCCTGAGTTCAAAAACTCCTTCTCCTACTGACTTATAATCGCCCAAATTGCCGAGAACAACTCGCTCAAGCCTTGCATCAATCTTAAGTTGGGCTTTGCCATCTCGTAGGGAATAGTACCACTCTAAGAACGGAATCCTGCCATCGGGTCGGATGTAACGTCGAATTTCCCTGGGTTGTACTTCCATAATGTTATCCTAATTCCTTGCCAAGTTCTATAATAAGCACGCGCGGCGTAGCTATCCCGTAGGGAATCGCCCTCGCATTCAAAAAGTAAATCATACTTTAGATAGAGGCATTCGATCGCCTTTCAGGTAAACTTTGTGCAGGAAACTTTGATTAAAACAGGGAATTGTGAATGAACTTTAAGTCGATCGCAAAAACCAATCTACTACTCAGCAGCCTGATAATTAGCCTCGGATTACAAACACTTCCAGCCGCAGCCGCAGCAGTCACCGACGCGCAAGTTTCCGCCCTCGTAGAAGCCCTGCGACAAGCCGCGCCACCACAAACTGCAAATGACGGAATGTATAGTCAATGGCAAGTTTTACCGGGCAATATTTCCCGGTGGGCAAAATTTTGTACCAAACAAGATTTAACACCGCAACAATTTGAGGCCGATGCCACAAAAGCCAAATCAATTGTTACTTGTATCGTGGGCGATTTGCTGCGCGACGAATACAAAGCTAGCGGTAACAATGAAACAGCCGCTGTACGCCGCGCCGCTTGCTGGTGGATGACAGGAGAATCCGCAGCTTGCAAAACCGGTGCAACTGCTACTTTTGCGGATAAAGTTGTCAGCGTTTACCAGCAGCAGCGGACTAAAAAGTAAAGTTTGTGTTGCGGGATGAGTGATTTTTGTGACCGCAGATAGCGGCAGATTAACTCAGATTAACGCAGATGTGCGATCGGTTTCATTCGCCGATCGCCAATTCGTCTTCTTTTAAAGTAACTGTTAGCCTAAATCCTAGCGAATCCAATAATGCGATCAAACTATAAATCTCAGTAGCGCCACTTTCGGAAAGAATTTTATCGAGTTTCTCGTGGTACACTTTAGCTGGCTTTGAAAGATTGTTCGCCCGCAAACGTGCATCAATTACGTCTTGAAATTCTGCTCGCAGCAGTTGAGAATCCGGTGATTCTGCTTCTAAAGCCACACTTAGGTAAGCAGCAGCTTCGGCGGGGTTTTGTAGCGATTCAATTAGTGCATTTAGCCAGCTATCACTGGTTGGCGCTGTCACGTTCTTCATATTCTGCCCAATACTCCTTAGCTTTGAGAATGTCTTGATCTTGAGTGCTTTTATCGCCCCCGCAGAGGAGAAGCACAATTGTTAATCCGATTTGTCCGAAGTAGACGCGGTAGCCTGGGCCCCAGTCAATTCTCAGCTCAAAAACTCCTCCTCCTACTGAACGATAATCTCCCAAATTGCCAAGACTTACTCGTTTCAGCCTATTATTAATTTTAGCTCTGGTATTGCGATCGCGCAGGGAGTCGATCCACTCGGCAAAAGGAACTTTGCCATCACTTATAATATAACGCCGAATTTCCCTCGGTTGTACTTCCATGATTTTGGTTAAATCTATATATTAGCCTGTGCAGGCTCGTTTGATTAATCCCGCCACAGGTTTCAATCTGCGGCTAAATTACTCTTTTCCGCCTGACTTCTCATCAACTTCTGCACACTCCCCAACGCCCGATTTAATTCATAACTCTTTCTTTCCGCATTCTGCAAAAAAGCCTGCTGTTCTTCTTCAATCATTAACACATCCTGCCGCACCAAACCATCCAATAACTTTTGAGCCGCACCGAAACAACTATCTTTGATAAACTTGCGAAACCAAACAGGCAATTTGTGCAGCCGCCAAAACGCATTTAATGAGGTAAAATGAATTAAATAGGCGCGAGTTGCTGTCTCGCTTACCGGACAAACCAAACAGTAAATCTTAAAGTCACTTCCCAATGTTGAAACCCAGTGCGGGTAAACGTAACTCACATCTAACGGTTCCGGGTGCAGCTTCCGCAGAGATTTGAAAAATAGTTGCGAAATTGACCAAATTTTATCTATTTTGTAATAACTTTGTGCTTGATATCGGGCAGTTACTTGATGCTCGTCTTCTGCCAAAGTATCTAACACTGGATTTGCCCAAGCTTGCCAATCATCGTGCAAGTGTCCGTGGTACATATCCATCAAGTTTTCAATTAGAAATGAATAGTGTGCCTGACAGTCTATGACTGAAACTGTGGCAATATAATTGAGATGTTCCCATTCTGGCAAATCCAATAAATTAGTTTTTTCCGCTTTGGTTGCGTCGCCGGGAAACAGCCAGATAAAACCGTTTTGTTCTTTGACTGCATAAGAGCGAATTTTGCAGTTAGGTAGCTTTTGATTTTCTGCTAAATAATCGACTTCGGCACATTCTCCGCTGGCATTTAACCGCCATCCGTGGTATGCACATTCGATTAAATCACCTTTAACTTTACCGTGGCTGAGTTTAACTTGTCGGTGCGGACACCTGTCTTCTAAAGCGTTGATTTTGCCTGCACTGTCGCGGAAAAGGACGATCGCCCGATGCCACAATATCACAGGTAGCGGCTGACTCTGTACCTCTGTGCTGCGGGCGACTACATACCATTGCTCGAAATTAATGCTCAACTCGCGGATATGAGTTTTTGGTTCCCTTCCAGATGCGGATTTTATCGCGTCGTCTTGCATTACAAATGTTCCCAAATTACGCCCATAAAACCACCCATTTTCACAAAATAACAACCGGGAAAGTAACGATTGTAAATCTTTTTAAATCTCCCTTCCGACAAATATCTGTCGTTAGCTAAATGCTTCAACCAGCTTGGTGACAATCTAAATTTTAATAATCTTGAAGCATTACGAAATCCGTATTTGGAACAGTCGGGAATATAATCTCCGATCGCACCTAATATATTGCCTATTGTAGCAGGTGTCTCGACTTCTGATACTTTATCTAAAAAAACTACTTTCCCGTGTCTATTTAATAATTTCTTAATTGATTTAAATGTGGTGGGGAGATGTTTCAGGTGGTGGAAAGTGGTAGCACTAACGATCAAATCGAATTGGCGATCGAACTCTAAGCTGCTGACATCCATTTGGATATATTCGATATTGGGAGCTGAGCGTTTTTGACGGGCTATATCTAGCAGTTTTTCTGACAAATCGACCGCCACTACATTATCGTAATACTTGGCTAATTCCAAAGCCAGAATTCCCGAACCGCAGCCAATATCTAATACTGCACCTTTGCTGCTAGATAGGTTTTTAGTAAAAAAATCATGTTTGCTTTGCAAAGTGGTGGCGAAATCGTATTCTGTTGCAAAAGCATCAAATGTTACAGATTTATTGGGAATTTTCCAGTTACTTTTCAGCATCTATTCTTGCTTTATACTCATTCAATATTTTAACCGCAAATGCACGCGGATAAACACCAATTATAAACAGTTTCCCTGGACATTGGAATTATATTTTCCGAGGCAGTGCGATCGGGACTACACACCAATTTGATCAATAGGTAATTGCGAAAAAACGATAGTGGGTTGTAGGGGCGGGTTTAGCTAATAATCTATGATATAAGCCAGTTTGTGAAGGCAAAACCCGCCCTCTCCCAATCTAAATGTTTATCTGTACTCCCAATCTAAATGTTTATCTGTACCTGCCTACTTAGTTGTCGTTCATGCGGACATAATATAAAACCCGCCCTCCCCAGCTTAGATTTTCAACACGCCTTCGGGATTCACCGTTAAGAGCGATCGCCTTTGCAAACCCTCTTGATATAAAATAGCATTAGCTGCCAACAAACCGCTGCTCACGGCCCTCTCCATTAAACCGCAAGGAAACGGCATTTTTACCCAATCTCCCGCAAACAAAAGATTCGGTACAGCACAACAAGTCTCCGGCCTTTCTGCATAACTACCGGGCGGATAACCGGAGAAATTTTTTTGGTTTACCAGTTCCCGATGCAGCATATTTGCTTCTTTTAATTCCGGTACAATTTCGTACAATTCTTGCTCAAACGTAGCGAGTAAAACTTCCTGATTTGGAAATTCTTTCTCCTTGTAACAGTAAGCGTGCAATTCTATTACACTGCCGCCAGTTTTTTGATTCCATTCGATGAACTGATCCTGAATTTTGTGGTAGAGTGTAATGCTATCCGTCAGTTTGTAGCCCGACAGCGAACTGAAATTGCTGTGTTCCCAGGGAAATTCGCGATCGAACCAAAAACGTCCTACCGCAAATGGATCGGCTATTTTTAATGCCTCAATCCGGCTCTGCACCTGCGGATTTACTTCGCCGCTTCCCAAACTAAACAAATGCTGCATCCCCGGAACATCCGCCGCAAACACATAATAATCAGCCTTCAATGTTTCACCCACATTCTGTGGTTGCGACTTGTTAACCGCTGCGGCTAACTGTATCTCATCGGCCTTTTTCTCAACTACTTTAAATCGAGGCAAATCCCGCTGAGCAGGCCCACTCACAACTCGCCCTTCGGCATCAAAAACTGCCCCGTGACAAGGACAGTGAAATTGACCGTCGTTTTGTTTCTGAACTGTACAGCCTTGGTGAGTACAGCTTAGAGAAATTGCTTCTTTCCCTCCGGGTGCGGCGGCAAATACGCTATCGCCAGCCCCGAAATATTCCGTAGAGTTGCTGTCAGTTAATAGCAGGTTTCGCTTCACCCAAAAAGGAACTTTACTTTGCACATCTCCCGACTGATAACTCAGAGAATCAATCTGGCCGTTTTCCCAGTGAATATTACTAACGGCGACATCTGTCAATACTTTACCACCTTTGCTTTCAATGGCTCTGGCAATCGGCTGCACCAAACTTGTGCCCATATCTTGCCGCGTGCCGTTGAAGGCTAAACCTTCGGGATTTCCGAAAAAGTAAAAGTGGAAAAATTGCATTAATTCTCCCACGCTCAATTCGTCGGGAGCGTTGAGACTAGATTTTGCAAAAGGTAGAAAATACAAATCATAAAGTCCGCGCGGGAATTCACCTTTTACCCAATCGGCAACTGATATATTGTCGAGGCGAGCGAAACTTTTTTGAGTTTGAAAGCCACCAATTTCTCGAAACACTTGCCAGTGAGCGGGTTTTGTCAGGTTGATTCCCCACTTGAGCCGATTCGGAGAAGATATTCCCAAATCAACTATATTCCAGGGGAAAGCTGAATGGTTGGGACGGAAAACTTCTGGTTGGTATTTGTCGTCTCGAAAGACGACGGCGTAGGATTCTAAAGATACAAAGTTATCGGTAATTTCTAATTCTTGAACCACACTTTTTAGATTGTAGTATTGCGGGAAAAAACCGTGGAAACCGTGTTCCATCATGAAGGTTTCGTTACCAACTTGTATCGGCCAGCTAGCAATTTTGCCGCCGAGTTGGGGCGATTTGTCTAACAGTGTTACGGCGAAACCCCGCTGACTTAGTTCGTAAGCGCAGGCGAGCCCTGCCAAGCCTGCGCCGACAACTACAACGGTTTTGGGTTTGTTCAGCATTCGCGGTAAGTCGATCGTATCTTGCCGAAAAACGGCGGGATCGGGCTTGGAAAATCGAGAGTAGCCCAGCAGCCCGCCCGCAGCGCCGACTCCGAGGAATTTGAGGGCGGTGCGTCTAGAAACTGGTGGAGATAGCGGTGGATTGGTTGATTCACTCATAAAGCTGGTTCAAACAAATAGGTAGTCCGATTTTCGATTTCAGATTTTCGATTTTAGAGGCGATCGGCGAATGCTTCCGACTTGTACCTCAAAACATCTCAAATCGGCTGTTGTCTCTAAAATTCTTCGGCGATGGGGTATATGCCATAAGCCATACATCATAAGACCTAAGACATCATACCGCCAGAAATACTCAGATACATTACTGAGTTGCAGCGAGTCGATCGCCCGTTGGCGAAGCCCGCCCCTACGGGGGCTGCGCCAACGAAGAGGATCGCAAAATAATCTATCTGAGGTATGATGTTTCTGTGGCTTATGTAAAGTAATGTTAAGCCCACTGCATCTAGGCTCAAGTGTAAAACCCATCACCTAAAATCCGTAAATTTATTACCCGTGACAGTTAAACTATCGTGGAAATTGCGTCGCCGAGAGTTTCTGAAAGCTTTCTCATTTGGCTTAGCGGCCCCTTTTTTCTATAACACCGCAGCACATTCTCAAGATTATTCAAACCTCGAAAAAAGTGCGTTAGCCACCAATCTCACAGCCCGAGAAAACCAAAAACCAGGCACCACAGACTGGGAGTTAAAAAATCCTGCTATCAATCGAGAAATCGAAGGTTACGCCTCTCTGACTAGCGTCAATCTCGGTGGCGAAATCAAGTTATTTGTCAATACTAAAGAACCGAATTATACCATAGAAATATTCCGCAGCGGATGGTATAATGGACTCGGTGGCCGCCGGATGAACGACCCAATTGTCCGCAAGGGAATCAGACAGTCTCCGCCGAAAGAAGATCAAGGATCGGGATTAATAGAATGCGATTGGAAAGATCCGTATATTTTGCGAATTGGCGATGCTAGTACCGATGACTGGACTAGCGGCATTTATTTAGCAAAAATCACGGCCAGCCGAACCGGAAAGCAGAGTTATATAATTTTTGTAGTCCGGGATGACGATCGCAAATCCGACATCTTATTTCAATCCAGCGTCACCACTTTTCAAGCCTACAACAATTGGGGCTACAAATCGCTTTACCGCTGGAACAGTCAGGCCAAACAAGCCTACAAAGTTTCCTTTAATCGGCCCTACGCCATGAGTCCCAACCGCAAAGCAGCTTACGGTATAGGTGCGGGGGAATTTCTGACCAATTTTCAGCCAAAAAGGAGAACTTCGAGCGCTGGCTGGGAATACAATATGGTTAGGTGGCTGGAAAAAGAAGGCTACGATGTTAGTTATGCCACCAATATCGACACGCATTTTAACTCCCGATTGCTATTATCTCACAAAGCATTTTTGTCCGTAGGGCACGACGAATATTGGTCGCGAGATATGCGAAAAAATATAGAAGTAGCTAGAGATGAAGGTGTCAGCATCGGCTTTTTTGGTGCTAATATTTGCTATTGGCAAATCCGCTTAGAACCCAGCCGGATTACTGGCGAAGTAAACCGAACTATAGTTGCTTATAAAGAAATGGCAGATTTAGATCCTATGGGCGGATTGACTCAGGAAGTTGGTGTAGTTAATTTACCTTTAGAAATAGCTGCTTCTGGGGAGCTTAATTATGGAATTGGCAAACCAAAACCCATTCAAATAGCTACTTCCAATAAATCGCCCGCACTTTATTCCTTAGTAACAACTCGCTGGCGCGATCGCGCTGTCGGCAGTCCGGAAGATGCTTTAATAGGCGTTATGTACGAGACATTTCAAGTTAATGCTGATATTGTGATTGACAAAAATGCCCCCGATTGGTTGCTAGAAAAAACCAACTTAAAAACGGGCGACAAGTTGCCGGGACTGTTGGGTTATGAGGTCGATCGAATGTTTGGCAATGCCCCGAAAAACATAGTTCGGATCGCCCATTCTCCATACCCTCATGGCGGTGGCACTCGCTATGCTGACATGACGGTTTATACAGCAGATTCGGGGGCGAAAGTATTCGCGACTGGTTCCATGCAGTGGGCGTGGGGATTGGACGATTACAATGCGCCGCAGTTGCGATCGCCAGTTTTAAATGCTGGAGCTCAGCAGATCACACGGAACGTTTTGGCAAAGCTGTTAAATTCAGCCAAAGATTGAACTATCTAATAACTAAGCTGTTGCGCATTTAAATTGGAAATTTGGGACGATGCTCTGAGCATCGTCCCACTCATTATTTTATTGATTTTTGACACACAATTTAAATGTAGAAGAGCTTAGGTGAACACAAAAGTTGTAGGGTGCGCCCTGCGCACCTTACAGCTATATGTAACAGGTCAAACAATAAATAACTGCTATACATGAGGTTTTATTGATTATTGGATTTGCAATCAAACACCTCCCTGAGTAACGCCAACCCTGCCAAAACTATCCCCATCTGCTCCTCAGACAAGTCATCGAACATGGGCGAAAGATTGCTACAGGTAATCACTCGAATTTCTTCGAGCCTTGCGCGACCAGTTTCTGTCAGTTTCAACATCACCGCTCGCCGTTCTTGAGGATGTTCTTTGCGATCTACAAATTTTTCTTGAACCAAGCGCTCGCAAATTGCAGAAGCAGTCGGTCGAGTCACCCCCAAATAATCTGCTAACTTCGATAAAGAAGAATCTGGATATTGGTAAAGAAACATCAGACTGCGAAACTGAGATATCGATAAAAAAGGTTCTCCTTTATTTCGCATCTGCGCTCGAATCGACCCCATGATCAGCGGAATGGTTTCCACTACGTTAGCCGCGCAGCGCTCGGGGGTCATTCCTGTAGAGGATTGTTCCAAATTCATCTTTTTTCTCCCTTAAAAAGCTCCACCGTTGCTGTACTCAGCAAGATGACGCGAGCCAAAGGGATGCTCGGTTGGTGCAGCATACAAATCAAATTTCATGTTTGAGTAAAAAAACTTCGCTTCAACAGAGGCTGTCTTTGAAGCTCTCGCACCTGCTCGGAAGGTGATTCGGTGGCTGATTGCTGACTTAGGTGTTCAGTTTACCTTTGCTAAGAGGATGCACGTAACTATAGGCGGCGGGGGCATTTAATTATGGACGGCTCGATCGCTAATTTTATGTATAAACATTACAGGTATTCGCTCTGCAACGCAATTGCAGCCGTACTAATTGTTAGGTTTACTAACGATTGAAATTTAATTTATTTATTGAAATTTTGTCAATTTCGATAAAAATTGTGGGTAAATTTGGGAATTTAATCTATATATCATCCCTGACTTGAATTTGCTCCAATTAACTGCCGCGCGCAGCAATTCTTATTTGTTGAGCTTGAAAAGTTTCTTTTAATTTGCGATCGATTGTTTCGGCGCGATCGATCTTAGCTCTGAGCATCGACCGCATACTGTAAAATCATCTTAATCATTAGACAACACTGCAAAAATAATTAGGACGCTGCTCTGAGCAACGTCCCACAATTTTTTTCTTGTGGAATGCGTTTTGAGCAGCGTCCTAAAATTTGATTAAAAAAACTTTTGCAATAGGTATATTACGTGCTTTCACATATAACTTAGGGAGCGTGAGTAATATATGTCATAATTATTAGATCGATTGCTAAAAACCTCATAAGTTTTGAATTTTTTAACAGCCGAGGGTTCGTGGGCGCGACTGGGCGCAACTGGGCGCGACGCCCGTCTCGCAATTAACATACATAAATATGAACAAGTGGATAATTTGGTTTTTATTGGCATTAACAACATTTTTGTGTTGCGCGCAAGTACCTGTCGTCGCAAAAATTACCGATGTGGCAACTCAAGTCAACACCAAAACTGAAATATTGCGCCGCCAACTTGTCGCCGCCCAAAATCTTCAGTCAGCCGGACTTTACCGCCAAGCGTGCAATACTTTGCTCCCAGTTTTAGATTTGGCTAAATTTGATTGTGCCAACTTAATTGACAACCAAATATCTCCGACAGAAAAAGTAATTATTGAAAATTTGCCCAATAGTGAAATCAGCGCCTCTGGGTTGAGAATTTTAGGCGATGTCTTGCGGCTGACTGGTGCTTTAAATAATTCACAAATCATGTTAAATCGCAGTTTAGCCGCCGCTCAAAACTTGCAACTCGATGCGGCTGTCAGTGCTTCGTATCTCAGTCTAGGAAACACTCAGCGAGCTTTCGGGAAGCGGCAAGAAGATATCAAGAAGGATGCTCAGGCTCATTATGAAAAAGCTTTAGATTTTTAGGTTCTTCCTTACTTGGTATGCTAAATCAATAGCTAAATCAGTAAAAATATCTGAACAAATATATAGAAAAGTAAATCAAGTCTTGATCAGGCTTGACATTTAGGCTTATTTAATT
>CASBQF010000052.1 GCA_949127775.1 Oscillatoriales cyanobacterium PMM_0080 | reverse complement strand
TGAGTCAAGCTATTTATATTTATGACAAGAATCCTGCTACCGACGCTACCGCTACAGGCATCCCTGCAATAGGGGGCTTCCTCCCCACAGTAGATGGAACTCCAATTCTCGTATTCTGGAAGCGAAAAGTTCAGAAAAATGCTCTTCCCGTTACTCCAACAGCAGCGAACACTCCCCCACCAAGTGGTTGCCTTCAAAACGCAACACCAGGGACGCCGACTGAGTGTAATGATACCTATGTTTTATCATTAGTGGCGTACTACCAAGTTAGCGGTGGCCCTGGCATTTGGTGTCAGCCTTCAGGAGGTACGTCCTGTCCTACCCGTATTGCTAGGTATGAAATTCGAGCCGGGATCAAAGATCCGAACGCAGCAGATCCAGTTAACCAGCCTTACTATGCTGCTACTGCTGTAAAGCAAGGACAAGAACCCAGTAAAGGTTATGATCCAAGTTTTGACATCAGTCAACCAACTAAAAAGGTGACGTTAGGCGCTGATAAATGGGACTCCCCGGATGTATTGGTTAATTACATCGATTACAGCAATACAGCGCCGGCATTGGCAGTCAATGAATGTAAGACCGCTCTCGGAAATCCCACTACTCAAATTGGAACTGAAACCAAAGAAATCGAAGAAGGAAGGCTACAAATAGTCGGTGCAACAAATAGCTTTTACGCCTGCGTAGATACACAAAAAAACATAGCCAGAGTAACAATCAGAGGAAATAGCCTCCGTCGCCTCCAACCCAATGATGCAGATTATAATGCCAGCAAATCAGCATTTTTCCCAACAGCTAGCGTGCAAGTACAAGGTTTAGGTGCGCGAGGAAAATAACCGATCGCCAAGCACTGATTTCCGAATCGCCCCACTAGCCGATCGAACAGGAGAGTAAAATGAAAACCGCAATGTTATTAAAACTTTTGCAGAGTTGTGACCACACAGCAACCCCCAATTTCCCAAAGACTAGATCCAGAAAAGGCGATCGAGGCTACACCCTTATAGAATTGCTAATCGTAATCATACTGTTAGGTGTATTAGCTTCGATCGCCGCTCCCGGCTGGCTGGCATTCATCAACAGACAAAGAGTCCGCACAGTCAACGATCGCGTTTTCCAATCATTACGACTCGCACAAAGCGAAGCCAAGCGAACTAAAACCGAGCGAGTAGTTACACTCAATACTCCGGCTACTGACCCGCCAACAGCTACGATCGATAGTAATCCACCAAACCGCAATGCGTTAGGAGCACTACAGCCTATACAAACAGTGACTTTCGACGGAGGAGGGGAAATTAAAGCCGGCACTATTAGACTTTCTGCTGCTAGCTGTACTCCTGCTGGTGCGTGCACGGCTGCTACCTCACTTACTTTTAATTATAATGGTGTAGTCGATCCAAGCAGTCCACCCTTACCATTTATAGTCACAGTTTCTCTTCCTAACAACGCTGGTAAGCAATGTGCAATAGTCGAAACTATCATAGGAGGAATGAGAACTGCTGAAGGGGCTGAGTGCAGGACGACGCCCTAGTTTTTAATAAATTTAGTTTTAATCAATAACATCAATTCCGCATAAGTGCAGAATTGCTAAGAGATATTAATTTAATTATTTAATATTCAAAATTAAATTAAGACAGGCAGACACGACAGTGCCGTTACCCGAAATTAGGAGACTGCACGTCCCGTTTCCCTACATACGGAGTGCGATCGAACATTCAATTTCCCAAACTTCAGTAAATACCGATCTACACAAACATCAAGTTCAACAATTAGAATAGGCCTAATCGAAAACAGCTACAACAATCTTTTTCCTCCCCCAACATTTAGGAGTGCATCCAAATGTCAATCAATAGACTGCTCAGACGCCGATCGACTGCATCGGACGACGGTTTTACGATTCTGGAAATATTAATACTTATCACCCTCATCGGCATATTCAGCGCCCTCAGCGCCCCAAGCTGGCTAATGTTCATCAACAACCATCGTTTAAGAGTATCGATCGAGCGATCGAACTGGGCAATGGAAGTAGCCCAAAGCAACGCCAAACGCGACAAAACATCATGGCAAGTCAGCCTCAAACAAGTCGGAGAAAACGTCCAAGTAGCAATTCACAAATCCGACATTTCCCCAGCCCAAGTACCAATCAACGAATGGAAACGCCTAGAACATCAAATTGGGATAAATATAAACGACACAACATTGCGAAAGGTGAATGAGAACACAAATCTAGTAGAAAAAAATGGAACAGTCTGGCGAGCCATGTTCAATTATCGAGGTTGCCCAGTCTATAACAAAACTGACGAATGCGGCCAGACAAGCCTTCTAGCAAAAGGAAACCTCACCCTATCTCATCCCGATCTCCCTTTGGGCGATCGATGCGTCATAATCTCCACACTCTTAGGACATACACGCACCACCCAAAGACAAAGCAAACCCAATCCAGACAATAACAAAAATAGATTTTGTTACTGAATTCAGCCGATGTTTCTGGGTAGGGAAACGGCACTGCCGTGTCCTCCATCGCCCCACCGGGCGATGGTTAAATCGAATTGGGCGATCGATCTTACGGATTGGGCAAAATTCGGAGACGGCAGTGCCGTGTCCCTACAAATTCGGGATTATAGCCGATATTTCGGGGCGCAAGAATGAGGAGACGGCAGTGCCGTGTCCCTACAAATTCGGGATTACAGCCGATAATTATGGGGTAGGGAAACGGCACTGCCGTGTCCTCCATCGCCCCACCGGGCGATGGTCAAATGGAATTGGGTAATGGTTAAATCCGATCGGCCGATCGATATTACGAATTAGGCAAAATTCGGAGACGGCAGTGCCGTGTCCCTACAAATTCGGGATTACAACCGACCATTTAGGGGTAGGGAAACGGCACTGCCGTGTCCTCCATCGCCCCACCGGGCGATGGTTATACCCGGGTGCGATCGACCATTTAGGGGTAGGGAAACGGCACTGCCGTGTCCTCCATCGCCCCACCGGGCGATCGTTATACCCGGGTGCGATCGACC
This sequence comes from Oscillatoriales cyanobacterium PMM_0080, assembly GCA_949127775.1. Lineage (GTDB taxonomy): Bacteria > Cyanobacteriota > Cyanobacteriia > Cyanobacteriales > Microcoleaceae > Microcoleus. Next base: position 10,817 of record CASBQF010000052.1, on the reverse strand, counting down.
ATTTCGGGGTAGGGAAACGGCACTGCCGTGTCCTCCATCGCCCCACCGGGCGATGGTTATACCCGGGGTTACATCCGACCATTTTGGGGTAGGGAAACGGCACTGCCGTGTCCTCCATCGCCCGTTGGGCGATGGTCAAATCGAATTGGGCGATGGTCAAATCGAATTGGGCGATCGATATACGGATCACCCAAAATGAGGAGACGGCAGTGCCGTGTCCCTACAAATTTTATATTCCTACTAATTTATTTTCATACCATGCCTTACAACCCCGAAAAACACCACCGCCGTTCTGTTCGTCTTAAAAGATACGATTACACTCAACCCGGTGTTTATTACATTACCATTTGCACCAAGGAACGACAATGTATATTCGGCGAAGTAATTGACGGTAAAATGCAATTAAATTTTTTAGGTCATCTTGCCCACATCTGTTGGTTAGACATTCCCAATCATTTTTCCTACTTTCAATTAGATACCTTTGTGATTATGCCCGATCATGTACATGGACTTTTGGCGATCGTTAACAATACCCTGGTAACAACACAACAAAAGCCTGTTCCTACCCGCGAACAATTTGGTCAACCCGTGAGTGGTTCTATTCCTACCGCGATCCGTTCCTATAAAAGTGCTGTGACGAAATTTATTCATAAATTCTGCGAAACAACAGAAGTTCCCGTCTGGCAAGATGGTTTTTACGAATCAATTATTCGCGACGAAAAAACTTTGAATTGCAAAAGGCAATATATCATCAACAATCCTCAGCGTTGGGGCGACAATCCTCAGAAATTAGAACATCATAAAAATCACCCTATTTTGCTAGATTCGCGCTTTTAAAGATTCGTAAAAATACGTTTTTGGAAATGGCATTGCCCACACGGACAATGGTTAAATCGAATTGGGCGATCGATATTACGGATTAGGCAAAATCAGGAGACGGCAGTGCCGTGTCCCTACAAATTCGGGATTACAGCCGATATTTTGGGGTAGGGAAACGGCACTGCCGTGTCCTCCATCGCCCACACGGGCGATGGTCAAATCGAATTGGGCGATCGATATTACGGATTAGGCAAAATTCGGAGACGGCAGTGCCGTGTCCCTACAAATTCGGGATTACAGCCGACCATTTTGGGGTAGGGAAACGGCACTGCCGTGTCCTCCATCGCCCACACGGGCGATGATTAAATGGAATTGGGCGATGGTCAGATCGAATTGGGCGATCGATATTATGGATTAGGCAAAATTAGGAGAAGAATGAGGAGACGGCAGTGCCGTGTCCCTACAAATTCGGGATTACAGCCGATATTTCGGGGTAGGGAAACGGCACTGCCGTGTCCTCCATCGCCCACACGGGCGATCGAATTGGGCGATCGATAAATCGAATTGGGCGATCGATAATTTTGGGGTAGGGAAACGGCACTGCCGTCTCCTCCATCGCCCCAACGGGCGATCGATATTACTTAAATCCGCAATTGCCAAAGTTTAACAGTACCATTCTCCCCGCCGCTGACCAGAGTTTCGCCCAAAAGCCCGATCGCCACTGCCGAAACAGGACTCGAATGTCCCTCCAAAGCGTGCAGCAATTCCCCACTCCGAAGATTCCAAATTCTCACCGTACCGTCAAAACAACCGACAGCAAAATATTTCCGATCCGGGCTGATTGCTGCTGCTGAAGTAATCCGAATTCCTGTTTGCAGCGAATGCAATAATTCCCCTGTTTCCAAATTCCACAGTTTGATAATTTTGCCGCCGTGACTGACTAGAATTTGACTATCGGGAGAAATCGCCACATAATTTTCGCTGCCAAAAGTTCCCCGCACTTCTCCTCCCGGAAGTTCCCACATCGTGACTGTGGCGCGACAGAAACCACTGGCTGCATTCAGCCCGCTGGCTACTAATATTTTACCATTACCACTCAGGGCGATCGAACTAATATCATCTCCTTGATAGCCTTCCAAAACTTGCAGCAGTTGGCCGCTGTTGAGGTGCTGAAGCTCGATCGTACCTCTGGTAGTGCCGATCGCCAAAATTTGCCAATCTAAGCTCACAGCTACCGATTCATGGCGATGTACGTCTGCAAAACGTTTCAACAATTGACCATTTTGCAAGTTCCAGAGTTTGACACTTCCCCCGCGCGATCGAGTCAGCAGTGTTTTGCTAGCGGGGCTGAAAGCAACTAGCAATACTGCTGTTGAATGTCCGCAAATCGTCCGCAGCAATTCGCCGCTGTGCAAACTCCAAACCTTCACTGTACTGTCATGAGAACCGGTTGCGAGGTATTCTCCGTCGGGACTGATGGCGGCAGACAAAATGCTATCTGAATGATAAAGTGTGGTTTTTAATACTGCGCCGGCAGAAGTTTTTGGCTGCGTTTTATACCCGGCCATTTCCAGCCAGTCGATCGCATCTCGCCAATTTTTCAGTGCATTTCTAGGCCGATTTGTCAATAGTTCTACGTATCGATACAAAGTTTTTGACAAGTCAACTTCGACGCCTTTGGTTTGTTTGTTGAGCAATATCGAAATTTCGGCGGGGCTGTAGCCGCATAGCAATCCGCAGAGATGCCGTTTTTCGACCGGCGTCAGCCCTCTTCTGGTGTGGGGGGCAAATTCTTGTTTGGCATTTGCCAAGTCGCTATAAAGCTTTTGGATGTCCCAGGCGTTGCTGGCTCGTGCAAATGGTTCTTCTGGTCGATCGAAGGTAGAGAGTGTCATTTGCGGCAGTCGCGATCGAGTTCCTAGTCAAATTCCTAACCAAAATCCTAACATTCGTTGTGCGCGATCGGACTGTTTTCACCGCTAATCTATTCTTAACACAGCAAACAGCCAAAAGAGTTTCGGGTTAAAAATGCCTTTCAATCCTAACCTTGACCGTTTGCCAAACAACTACATATCAAACGGAGAAATAGAAAATGTCTGGAATTGCGATCGGCTTATTTTTTGGTCTTGGTCTTCTTTTAAGTTTAGTTGGTGCCATTTGGGGATTAGTTCAAGCTTTCCAAGAAGACGTTGTTTGGGGTTTACTTTACTTCTTTGTCCCATTTGCTGGTTACGTTTTTTATGCGAAAAAATGGAGTAATCTAAAAATCAGAAAAACCTTTTTAATTCAATGTGCTGGATTATTCCTATTTCTATTGGGAAGCATTACTACAGCAATTTTTGCACCCCGAGTCTCACCTAATGTAGATCCGGGTTCTAACGAGCAATCTCCCTCTGCTTCTCCTTCGGATTTCAACACTTCTCCATCACCCAAGCTATCGCCTGCTCCCAAACCAAAACCATCTCCCTAAGTTTGTGCAGCAACCTTTCCGAGCCTAATTCTGCGCTTGTTGCTGCTCAACAATTTGACTTGAAGCAATCGATTTGGCTAACAACTATATATCAAACGGAGAAATAAAAAATGTCTGGAATTGCGATCGGCTTATTTTTTGCTCTGGGTTTACTTCTAAGTTTAGTTGGTTATATCTGGGGATTAGTTCAAGCTTTCCAAGAAGACATTGTATGGGGATTACTTTACTGGTTCATTCCATTTGCTGCATGGGTTTTTTATATTAAAAAATGGAGCAATAAAAAAATTAGAAAAACATTTTTGATTCAAATTGCTTCATGGCCACTGTTTTTATTGTCAGGCATTATTACTATGGTCACTTATGATTATGGCGCAGAGTTTACAAAATTGGTTCAGTCTGGAACCATAACCGTAAACGAAGGATCTAGCGAGCAATCGCCTTCTTCTTTTCCTTCAGATTTCAGCACTTCTTCATCACCAAACCAAGAGCAATCTCCGGCTTCTGAATCTTCTCCTCAACTTTCACCAGCACCTATTCCTGAGCCTACTTCTGGTACTATTGGCGCTCAACAATATGACTTCAAACAATCGATGAAGCTCGGCTATGTCTACTACGGACAGGGAGAATATCAAACAGCTTTAATCAACTTTAACAGAGCTTTGCAAGTACGTCCGGGCAATACCTATGCTGTCCAGGCTATTGACAATACCAAAAAGGCGTTAGCGAAGCCCTCGAAGAGGATCGTCCAAACAAAGGCTAAATAATTATTGCATCAAAAATTGGGTACAGCGGAGAGATTAATAATTCACCTTGTTGGTAAAATCAAAAAATAAACTGATGAAAATTCTCAAGCAAACACCAAATGAACTAACAATCCAGACTTCTAGCGTCTGGGATGGTTTGCTATTAATCTCTCCATTCATTATTATTGGATTATTGCAAATTATTTTTGCATCAAATTGGATAGGGGGAGGCATATTTCTGTTATTCTCGCTGTGTTTGTTGGACGGCGCGATATCTGAAATCTATATCTTTGATAAAACCTTGGGCAAAATGACCATTAAACGACGAGGTTTGTCGCTTAATGATGTTACCGAACGCTCAATTCGCGATATTTTTGCGGTGGAATTAGACGAAATAGGAGATGGCGAGGGAAATATTAGCTACTATGTTGATTTGTTAATGTTGGGGTGCGATCGCATTTGTTTGAGATGCGATTCAGTAACAGAACAATGCACAATAGTTGACTTGATTCGTAGCTATATCTCGACGAGCGATCGCACAAATCAATCATCGGACAGTAATAATGACAGAATTGCGTCATTTTTGCCCAATTAGTCTCATATTTCACTGCCAAAGCTGTCTATTGCAGTCAAAAGTCTAACTGCCCATATGTAGCAACATTTTTGTGCATTTATTTAAGATTGTTTGCCGCGCCGAAGGCTATCTCAAAGATAGTCGCCACTCAACTCGCGATATTTGTTGTCTGCGATACATCGTAGTGTTAACATATTATCAAGATAAAAAGGGTCATGGCATAGGACTACTTCCAATAATATATAAGTTAACAATTCGGCGGAGATGGGTCAGCAACTCGATCTGTAGCATCAATTTTTGAATCAAAAGGTGAAGTAAATGAAAATAATCAAGCATACAGCAACTGAACTAATCATTCGGACTCACAGCATATTTGATTTTTGGCTCCCTAGTTGTTTATTAATGGTATTTGGACTGATATTGCTGACTTGTGACTATCCAGCAGCAACCCTCAACTGCCAGCGATTAAAGGCCAAACATGGAAGTTGCCATTTGGTGCGATCGAACTTACTGGGATCGAATACCCAAGAAATTCAGCTCAATGCTTTGCGGGGAGCTAAAGTTGAAAGATGTGGCTACGAAAGTAGAGTTGTACTTTTGACGAATGTTGGCAATGTTCCTTTCACTGCTAATTCGACTAACTGGGGGAACAAAGATGCTCTTGCTTCTGACATCAATTTTTTTGTTAAAAATGCAAAACATCGATTGCTGCGGTTAAGCCAAGACGATCGCTGGTGGGGATGGAAAGGAGGAATATTATTGCTCGCGGCAGTTGGAGCAATCGTGTTGAGATATGATGAAACCTACAGCTTCGATGGAACTTTAAACACCTTGACTGTTAAACAGCGGGGTTTGTTTGCACGTAAAGTAATTCTACACTGTCTGTGCGAAATTTATGGGGTGGAAGTCGAGCGCACAAAAGATCGGGATGATGACACTTGGTACGAAGTCAGACTGTTAGTTTGTGGAGGAAATCGTATATCTTTACCGCACACTATGAGCCCATACAAGCAAGTAGAAATCGCTAAAGCGATTAACAACTACCTGCACGCGCGATCGCACGAAGCTATTGCTAGCGAGGACTGTTGTGAAGGTTCTGCGGACTAAAGTCCTCATTACAAACCTAGTTATTTGTTTCTATCTTTCAAACGCGGTAAGGTGCGCATTGCGCACCCTACGGAATAAAGTCACTCATCGTCTAAAAAGTGAACGATTGTTCACTCTTTTGGTTCTTTCAATTTCCAACCTGGTTTGACAACTTGGTGCGATCGCGCAATAACTAAACAATCATCTGGTACATCTTCCGTCACCGCCGAACCTGCGGCTACAGTCACATCTTCCCCCAAAGTTATCGGTGCAACCAGCACGCTGTTTGCACCGATTTTTGCCCGATCGCCTATGGTCGTTTTGTGCTTATTTTTGCCGTCATAATTGGCGGTAATTGTCCCCGCACCGATGTTGACTTTTTCTCCCAAAGTCGCGTCGCCTAAATAAGAGAGGTGAGCGACATTAGTTCGATCGCCTATTTGAGTATTTTTCAATTCCACAAAATTGCCGACGCGACAGTTTGCGCCTATTTGCGCGTGTCCCCGCAAGTGCGCGTAAGGGCCAACTCGCGAATTTTCGGCGACAATACTGTCAGAAACTACTGAATAAAGCACAGTCACATTTTCCCCAATTTGACTGTTTTCAATCAAACTACCGGGCCCGATGCGACTTCCAGAGGCGATCGAAGTTCTGCCCCGCAGATGCGTTTGTGGTTCAAGTACCACATCCGCCTGCAACTCTACGGTATCGTCGATCGTGATGCTGTGGGGATCGATCAGCGTCACGCCCGCTTTCATCCACTTATCCTTGATCCGCGTTTGCAAAATATCGGAAGCTGTGGCTAAATGTTGGCGATCGTTAATTCCCAAGATTTCTTGATAATCTTCAACATCGACAGCCATCACCGGAGAGAGAATACTTACCGTATCAGTTAGGTAATATTCTTTTTGGTCATTGTCGGCTTTCAAATCTGGCAAAATTTTCTCTAAATGTGGCCAGTGAAAACAGTAAACGCCTGCATTAATTCGCTGATTTTGCTGTTGCTCTGTTGTACAATCGCGGTCTTCTACTATTTCCTGGACTAAGTTTTGACTGTCAGTAAATACTCGCCCGTATCCTTGAGGATTAGGCAAATTAGCTGTCAATATAGTAGCAGAGTTTTGGTGCTGTGTGTGAATTGCCATCAATTGTTTGATTGTTTCTGCCCTCAGCAAAGGTACGTCGCCATTTAATACCAGCAAATCTCCTTGAAATCCCTGTAAGTGAGGCAGCAATTGCTGGATGGCGTGGCCTGTCCCTAATTGTTCGGTTTGTTCGACAAATTGTAGGGCAGAAACTTCGGGATTTCCCGGTATTTCTTGACCTTCAAGCAGGGATTGTTTAACGAGTTCACCTCGATAACCGATGATGACAAGTCGCCGGGAAATTTCAATTTTTTGACAACTTTGGAGGACTCGCTCAACTAGGGTTCGCCCGCCCAATTCGTGTAGAACTTTGGGTAAGTCAGATTTCATGCGCGTGCCGCGTCCAGCCGCTAAGATTGCTATTGCTATCATTGTGCGATCGAGCTATTTGCTATAAAAACTAGAATATTGACTAAATGATGATATCACTCGCTGTCCGTCGATGGCAGTGCGATCGCACAATTTTTTAATTTCCCATCTCGAATTCGGCTGTACTGCGTCTTTTTCCAGCCGAATGTCCGTTTGAGGCGCTACGGTTGTGGTATCTGGAGTTGCGCGCCCGGTATCAAATTTCTGAGGACTGAAGTCCGAACGATCGAACCTGAGTTATGCTCTTAGTAAGGACTTCAGTCCTTCCCGTTTGCATCGGAATCATCATTTTCTGAGTGTACACTGAGTACAAGTGTCCCCGCGAGCGATCGCGACTCGCTCGCGGGGACGCTCGCACTGTATAATTAGGGCCGAGAAAGTGGTCAAATTGCGACTGCTTGGAATCAAGAGTTTAGTTTGGAGAGCAGCATTTTGGAACCACAAAACTTTGCGGGAGAATCAGTGCAAAATACTGGGGTTGCTAATATGGACGATCGCACAGAAACGGAAAGCATAGATATTCAAGAGGAGAAATCGCCGGAATTGGCTGCATTTGAGAACCGGTTGCGATCGACTTTTATTGTCGTCGGGCTGGTAACGGGTATGTTGGCGATCGCCGTGGTGGCGTTTGTTGGTAAAATTTTAAACGAGCCGCCAGCAACTGCGAATAATCTAGATGAAACGAATTTAGCAACTGCACCGGATACCTTTCGAGAGGCGGTTAACAGCGCCGTTAAAGCAGCAGAGTTAGGGCGATCGGCAAAAACGAAGGAAGATTGGGCTACAGTTGTCGATCGCTGGCAAGAAGCGGTATCGTTGATGAGAAGAGTACCAGTGTCTAGCACCAACCATCAACTAGCTCAAACAAAAATAATAGAGTATCAGAAATATCTGCTTTACGCTCAAGAATCAGCAGTAAATCCACCTCTGCTAGAGCCAACTCCCGCAACCGCCGAAAAAGCAACTTCGGAGAAAGCAACTCCTAAGAAATCTACTTCGCAAAAAGAAACTTCGGACAAAGAAAGTCCCCAAAAATCTACTTCCGAAAAAGCCGAACCGGAAAAAGCAACTTCTAAGAAAACTAATTCCGAAAAAGCCGAACCTGAGAAGCGGTAAGGTACACATTGTGCAGCATGAATTAGCAAGTCCAAAACTGTAGATAAAACACACTTTTGCATATTTATGAATCACAATAATTTAATCGTTTCTCCTAAATGGTTGACCCACAATATCGGAAATCCGCAAGTTGTAATTATTGACTGTCGATTTTCTCTCGCTGACGGAGACTTGGGACAAAAACAATATCAAGAAAGTCACATTCCCGGAGCTTTCTATTTAGATTTAAACCGCGATCTAGCGAGTGCAGTTGGCACCCACGGTGGCAGACATCCGCTGCCAAGTATGGAAGAATTAGCCCAGAAGCTGAGCGCGTTCGGCATTGATTCACTAAGCACTTTAGTCGTCGCTTATGACGATTCGCGACTGGCTTTTGCGGCTCGTTTGTGGTGGCTGCTGCGATATATGGGACACAGCAAAGTCGCTTTGTTAGATGGAGGTTTCAGTACATGGAAAGCGGTGGGACATCCGGTAACAAATACTTTACCTGAACTAAGCGAGGGTAAATTTGTGACCCAATTGCAGCAGGATTGGACAGTCGATATTGAGCAGGTTAAAGAGCGAAAAGACTTGGCTGGAAAGGTTTTGGTCGATTCGCGAGAGAGCGAGAGATACGAGGGCTTGCGGGAGCCGATAGACCCCATTGCAGGTCACATTCCGGGTGCTGTCAACTACCCTTGGCAAGGGGTGACGGATGAAACTGGAAAAGTGCGATCGACCTCCGAGCAAAAACAGCGGTGGGCAGAATTAGAAACAGCCGAAGAAATTATCGTTTACTGTGGTTCCGGGGTGACAGCTTGCGTCAATTTACTGTCCTTAGAAATCGCCGGAATTCCTGATGCTAAACTCTATGTCGGTAGCTGGAGCGACTGGTGTTCTTATCAGATACTTGGCGGTTGAAACCGCTCCTTGTCAAATGATATCAATTCCGGCGCAGCCAGAATTGATAAGCGAGGGAATCAAATAATACCCTAAAAATCAAAATAAATATAAGGCAAACCGCCTTCGGGAGCTAACACCCAAACTGCATACAAACAAATCGGTACTAACACCAATTTGAGCGGCCAATTTAACTCCAATTTCAAACCCCGACTCAACGCATAATTTCCCAGCATCGCCGCAGCCAAAGCCGCCAACATCCAACTCAACTGCACTCTTTCCAAACCCAAAGCTTCAGCATAAACCTTATTGGCAAACTGTGCGTCAGCAGTGTGTCCCCACAAATGCGAAATCGCCCATCCTGAATCCTTCAAATCGGGAAGACGGAAAAATATCCAACTACCAAAAACCATCGCCTGAGTCAACAGCCAACCGATCGCAATGCCGATCGGATTTTCCCACAAAAACCCCAGCCGCAAGTGCTTGAAAACCACATCTGTCACCCGGTGCACCGCCAAAGCCAAACCGTGCAAAGCCCCCCACACAATGAATCCCCACGCCGCCCCGTGCCAAATTCCAGCTATTAACATGACGATCGACAAATTCAGACAAGTGCGCCACAAACCGACACGCGAACCCCCCAACGGAAAATACAAATAATTGCGCAGCCAATCCCCCAAAGTCATGTGCCAACGCCGCCAAAAATCAGCGATGCTGGTACTAAAATAAGGGAAATCAAAATTTGGTGGCAAATACCAACCCAGCAGCAAAGCAGTACCGCGCGCCATGTCAACATAGCCACTAAAATCGAGATAAAGTTGCAGCCCGTAAGCAAAAATTGCCAGCCACAAATCCTCGCTACCCGCGCGCTGCAAGTTGGTAAAGCTTAAATCGACATAAATTCCCAAGTTGTCGGCGAAAAGACCTTTTTTTACTGCACCAAAGGCGATCGTCCAAAGTGCCTCGGAAAGGCGATCGGGCGTGGGAAAATTCTGTGATTTCAGTTGATTGATCAAGTTATGATATCGAGTAATCGGGCCAGAAATCAGCTTCGGAAAAAACAACTTGTAAGCAGCAAAGTGCAGCAGCGAAGTGGAAGCTGGCGCGCCTCGGTACACGTCAATCAAATAAGCAATGCACTCAAAGCAAAAGAAACTCAATCCCAGCGGTGCAACTACGTGAGTTTTTACCCAGTTAGCACCGTCTAAAGCCAAGGGTAAACTCAACAAAGTGCCGATCGAACTCAAGAAAAAAGGCACGTACTTAAAACCCAGAAGCAGCAACACATTCAGCCCAATTCCGATCCACAGCACCAACAAACGGCGACGATTCCAAGATTCATTAGCAATCCGCCAATCCAGAGGTTCCCCGATCGCCATCGCCAAGCAGTAATTACACAAAACACCCACTAACAGCAGAGGAATGTACCAAATTTGCAAAGAAGCGTAAAAAATTAGACTTCCCACCAGCATAATAAACAGTCGCCACCACCGCAATGGAACCAACCAATAAGCCGCAAATAAAACTAATAGAAATAAAGCATATTGAAGGGAGATGAAAGTCATACCATTTTAAATTTTAGAATTGTAGGGGCAATCCCCCCGTGGTTGCCCCTA
>CASBQF010000051.1 GCA_949127775.1 Oscillatoriales cyanobacterium PMM_0080 | reverse complement strand
TCGATCCATTTCTACATTGACGACAAACTTTATGTACCGGAAATTACCGCAGCTACTCGAATTTATGGTGAACGATCGGGCATTGAACCAATTGTGATTGAAGATTTGCGGCGAGACATTCCAGGGGAACCGACGAAAATTTTGGCTTTGTGCCAGAATTCGGAGGTACTTGACGGCTTGCAAATCAGTATGCGGGAGCGCTACACGCCTGCGGAACTCTATTTAACTCGATCGGTTGCTACTTTTTTTGAAGCGACGCATCCTTCGGCAAATAAGGGAGATGCAGTGCAGTATTTAGCCGAGGAAATTTTGGGTTTGCAGGCGGCGAATGTGATGGCGATCGGCGACAATTTTAACGATCTAGAAATGCTTTCCTACGCGGGTGTGGGCGTGGCGATGGGGAATGCTCCTGATGGCGTGAAGGCTGTTGCTAATTGGGTGGCGCCGGATGTTGAGGAAGATGGGGTGGCGTTGGCGATCGAGCAATTTGTTTTGGGCGGCTGATATTTCTAGCAATAATAATCTTCCCAATATTATAGGGACACGGCAATGCCGTGTCCCTACAATACATTAAAAATGTCTTTCCACAGAAAAAGCACCGACGACTGGCCGTGTTTCGTCTCGGTGCTTTTTCTGGTTCGCTCCTCACACGTCCACAAATATAGCGGACTCGGTTGATTATGTCAATACTTTTTACGAAAGTTTTTTTTCGAGTCGGATGCTGGTGCGATCGAGCGAGGTATAACCTTTGTCATGGAAGGTTTTAGCCGATCGCAGCGCACCAGATTTTCGCCGAAAAATTTTACTTGAATTCCTGCATCCAGTCCAAAATCAAAGCGTTGACCTCATTTGGTCGCTCATCGTGGGGACAGTGGCCCGTGTTGGGAATTGACACAAATTTCACGGGTTTACCGTTGGCTGCTAATTCTTGATAAATCTGGCTACCGGCGATCGGCGTCCAGGGGTCGTCTGCGCCCCAAAGTACGAGTAACGGACGATCGACATGAGGCAGCAATTCCGACGGTTGAGGGCCTGCTGGGGCCGTGAGAATGGAAGCAAACACTTGTTGAGCTCCGGGCTCGCAGGAGGGGGCGTGCAGTAGCTCTACGAGTTCGTCGGTGATGGCTTCGTGGTTGCTGTAGACTTGGCGCAGGGTGTTGCGGATGCGGTGTTTTTTGCGGATGTTATTGAAGACGAATGGGCCGACTAGGGGCGATCGAACTAACTTAGCAAAAGTCCCCATCACTAATCCCAGCGGAAAACTAAGTTCTTCGGGACGGTGGTTGAGTCCACCGGCACAGTTGATTAAGACACCGCCGGCGGATATTTCTGGATGGTTGGCGACTACCATCAAACTCAGCAAAGCGCCGATCGAATTTCCGACAAATACCGCCGGTTCCTGTACCAACTCCGCCCAGAAATCGGTGAGTAATTCTTCCCACAATTCCAGAGTGTAATCGAGGGCCGGTTTCGCGGAAGCCCCGAATCCCAACAAGTCCAGCGCGAATACGCGATAGCCACCGGCGGCGAGTCCGGGGATATTTTGGCGCCAATGTCCGATCGAAGCCCCAAATCCGTGAATCAAGATCAGAGGGCGGCCAGTTCCTTGGACTGTATATTGGATTTTGTGACCTTTCCAAGTCCAAATTAGCTTTTCAAAACTCGTTGCAGATACTAGCTGTTGTGCTGTCACTGTTTTAAATGTAAATTTTCGTTAACTTTTTTCATCATAGCAGCACCATCCTGTTCCGGGACAGGCTATAAGCAACATCCCGACAAGAACATTATTCCCCATGACCAATGACCAATTCCCAATACCCCATTACCAAGGACAACTGACAACTGACAACTGTCAACTGTCAACTGTCAACTGACTAATTTTTTCGAGCAACCAATAAGTCATCATCTCCCCCTTACCTTTTACCTGAATCAAGCCTCGCTTCTCAAACAAATACTTATCTTTCAAAAGCTCGTAAGTCACATCAGTAACTTGAATCTTGCCTGCAAAACCCGTAGCTTCCATCCTCGCCGCCACATTCACCGTATCTCCCCACAAATCATAGGTAAACTTGCTCACACCAATCACTCCCGCAACCACTGGCCCGGAATTGATGCCGACCCGAATTGCCAGTTTTTCCCCTGTTTCGGCCGACAACTTTTCTATTTGTGCCTGCATTCCCAGGGCCATTTGGGCGATCGACTCGGCGTGGTCATCTCTCGGCGTCGGCAATCCCCCAACTACCATATAAGCATCGCCAATAGTCTTAATTTTCTCCACACCGTATTTTTCAGCTAACTGGTCGAAGTGCGAAAAAATCACGTTCAATCGCTTTACCAGTTCCGTCGGAGACATTCTCGCCGACAGCTCAGTAAAGCCCACAATATCAGCAAATAAAACACTTACTTCGCCAAAACTGTCAGCAATAGTAGTTTGCTGGGCTTTCAAGCGTTCTGCTATTGGTTTTGGCAAAATATTTAACAGCAACTTCTCACTTTGTTCTTGTTGAATCTTTAGCTCTTCTTGCGCTAATTTGCGCTCTGTAATATCAGAAACCGTACCTTCATAGTACATCAATTCACCTTTTAAATCGCGAACAGCCCGCACATTTTCCGACACCCAAATTCGGCATCCGTCTTTACGAAATACCATAGATTCAAACCCCACAACGGCATTTTCTGCATCCAGAATAGCCACAAATTCCAGACGACGTTCCGGGTCAACATACAGTTGCTGAGAAATATTCTTCACGCAGGACATCAGTTCTTCCGGCGAGTTGTAACCGTACAATTTTGCCAAAGCTGGATTAGCGCTGACAAATCCTCCTGAAGACGTACTTTGAAAAATGCCTTCCATCGCATTTTCTACAATGCTGTGATATCTTTCTTCAGCAATCCGTAGCAATTCTTCTGCTTTTTTGCGCTGAACCAAAGAACCTAATTGAGTGCCAACCGCATTAAAAACGTCAATAAAACGCGCGTCTTTTGGACAGGCAGTAATTTTAAAGAAAACTAGCACTGCCAATACTTCATTTCCTACCAAAATCGGCACGCCAAAACCAGCTTTGAATCCGAGTTCTAGTGCTATTTCACTTCTGAGAAAATGCGGGTAGCCCCGGGAAATATCTTCTACCCATTCCGGTTCCTTGGATGCCCAAACTCGTCCCGGCAGCCCTATATTCATGGGAAATGTCAGTTGTTCGCTTTGGCTGCGGAACGGTTCCATGCTAGCGTTGCTCGCATAGCAACCCCGGGCAGATTGCAGCACAGTTCCTTCTGCATTGGGAATCCAAGCTTCTCCTAAATCCCATCCGATTGTTCCGCCAACCTGGTGCAGAATTACTTCTAAAGCTGAGTGAAAGTCTACAGCTTCGCCGATCGCCCGCGTCGTTTCCAGCAAAAATCGGACTGATTCTTCGGCCCGCTGCCTTTCTGCGATTTCTGCCTGCAATCTAGAATTGCGATCGTGCAATTCCCGGGCTTGCTGTTGCAGTTTTGATTGCAACAAACGCAGCGAAAGTTGATTTTGGACGCGGGCCAAAACTTCTTCTACTTGAAACGGCTTAGTAATATAATCTACTCCTCCTACTTGAAAAGCTTTAACCTTTTCCAGCACGTCATCTAGCGCACTTATAAAAATCACCGGAATATCTTTAGTGATTTCACTTGTTTTTAAATGTTCACACACTTGATAGCCGTTCATTTTCGGCATATTAATATCTAGTAAAATTAGATCGGGAGGAGACAATTGCGCCCCTTGCAGAGCCAGTTGTCCGTTAATAGCCTTCCTGACTTGATACCCGTGGGATGCCAGCATAGTCGATAACAGTCGCAAGTTGTCCGGCATATCGTCAACGATCAAAATGTTTCTAGGAGTTGCTGGTAATGGCTGGTCGTTCATCATAATATAATTGAGTTAAATCGATAATGATATCTATCCGAAAATTATCGACTAAATCTCTTAAAGCATTAGCGAGATTTGCCTCAGTTTCGGGAATTTGCTCGATCAATTCGAGGATGCGGTTGTCGTCAACGCAAAGTGCTGCTTCGTACAAATCGACCACCCAGTCTGTGGGCATTACACTCAAATCCTCGGTGGTTAAACTTTTAATCAGTATCGGTACAGAACCAGAAGTAGATAAATTTTCTTCCTTATAAATATAGCGCAGGTTCAGGTAATCCGCTATCTTTTCAAAGAGTACCTCTTCCCGAAATGGTTTACAGATCAAATCGTTACAACCAGCAGACAAAATTATTTGCCGCTGCTCGTCAAAAGCACTAGCAGTCAGCGCAATAATTATCGTTTCTTTACCTTCTGCGGTTTGTTTGATCTGTTTTGTCGCTTCGTATCCATCCATCACAGGCATTAGCATATCCATTAAGATTAGGTGCGGCTTCCAAGTTAACTGCAAAGCAATTGCTTCTTCACCATTAATTGCTTCGTGAACTTCAAATCCCAACGGTACGAGAAGCTTAACGAGCAGTTGGCGATTTTCTGCGACATCTTCAACTATTAATATCCGATAAGTTGGCTGTCCGGCTTCTAAAGCAATAACTTGTTTAACTGCTGATGATTCTTGTTTGTCACTTTCTGTTACTAAGTCAACGTGGATATTAAAGCTAAAAATTGTGCCTATATCGACTTGACTCTCAACAGTAATATCACCTCCCATAATCATAATAAACTGTTGACTAATTGGCAATCCAAGCCCGGTTCCTTGCATGGATCTCCGACCTGTTTCAGTCTGTACGAAAGGCTGAAATAATGTGGAAATTTCCGATGGAGAAATGCCGGGGCCCGTGTCGGCAATTTCAAAATATAATTGGGATTTATTTTCTCCTCCAGCGTTCTTTTCGGCTTGGCTGCTGACACGCAAAGTAACGGTTCCGTGTTGAGTAAATTTAATCGCATTGCCGAGCAGGTTAATTAAAACTTGCCGCAATTTAGCTTCATCTGTTTGAATGTACTGCGGCAAATCGCCGATATTCTCAAAGCTTAAGTGCAAACCTTTAGAGTTGGCTTTTAGTTGCAGCATTTCTTTGAGGCTATTGAGAAAATGATTAAGGTTGAAGCGGCTTTCATTGATGGTAATTTGACCAGCTTCTATTTTAGACATTGACAAAACATCATTGATCAGTTCCAGCAAATGTTCGCCACTACGGTTGATAATTTCTATGTATTCTTTTTGTTCTGCTGTGATCGAACTGTTGCGAGCCATGACTTGAGAAAAGCCCAGAATCGCATTGAGAGGTGTCCGCAATTCGTGGCTCATGGAAGCGAGAAATTGGCTTTTGGCGCGGTTGGCAACTTCGGCGTTTTCTTTAGATCTAAGGAGTTCCATTGACTGTCTTTGAGTGCGGGCAAGTAATTCCGCTTGCTGCAATGCTACTCCTAGCTGAGTGCCTACATGAACTGCAACGTTGATTTCAGCTTCGCTCCACTGCCGGGGAGCTGAATTTTGATAGGATGCTAGCAGTCCCCAGAGCTGTTCGCCGCAGAAAATTGGTACGGTAATATAGGATTTGGCTTGAAATTTTTCTAGTAATTGGATGTAACAAGGGTTGAAGCCTTGCTTGTAAATGTCTGGCACACAAAGGAAAGTTCTACCTCGGTGATAGGCTCCGCCTTCGGTTTCTTGCAAATAGGTATCGCGTACTTCTTGTGAGGTGCTATCGAATTTTTGGACGAGGCATTTTTCGCTTTCTAAAGCGCCTTCTGTGAAGTTAGAATCTATCTCCTGTACTTGGATGAAAGAAACCCAATTGCTGTCAACGGATTCGGCTACAAATTCGCCACTCCAGTCAGGATTGAAACGGTAAAGGGCGACTCGATCGCATTTCATGGTTTGGCGCAATTCTCGGGTTGTCGCGTGAAAAATATCTCGGAGATCTAAAGTCTGCCGCATTCTTTCAATGATCCGGGCGATCGCCCTTTGCCGCAAAGCACTTTCTTGCAGTTCGGTTTCTGCTTGCTGGCGCTCGGTAATATCTACAGCCATTAAAGCGGTGCCGATCGCCTTGCCGTTCTCGTCAATTAGTTGAGTATTGTACCACTCGCAGATGATCATTCTGCCGTCTTTGGTCAGATTTTCGGAAATGCTGCCACATGAGGCTTTCAAGCCGTGATTGAAAACCTCAGCTCCTTGCTCGCGGTAGCTTTCAGGTACGATCAAATCGAGGGCGACTCTCCCTTTCGCGAATTGCTCGCTGTAGCCAAAAATAGCAACAGCCGCCGGATTCCAAGTGATAATTTCTAAATTCAGGTTTAACTCGATCACTGCGATCGGCGTTTGTTGCAATAAAAATGAGATTCTTTGCTGCGACGCTAGCAGTTTTTCTTGGGCTAATTTGCTGTCTGTGATATCATTAGCCGTGCCGAGAAGTTGTTTGGGTTTACCATCAGTTGTTCTGAGAAATACGGTATCCCAACTGTGTATCCACCGCCATTCACCGTTTCTGTGCCTCATCCGATATTGACATTCAATCACATCGCCGTCTTTGGCTTGCTCCACTTTTTTGACACTTTCCAAAAATTGTGGCAAATCGTCGGGGTTGAGCAGCACAAACATCATTTCTGTGCCCATATCTTGTATTTCTTGGGCGCTGTAGCCCAGCATCACCGCCATTTGGCGGTTGCAGTAAACATTCCGCTTTTCTACTAAATCGTAAACATACAATAGGTTGGGATTGGAATCGGCGATCGCCTGAATGAAGTGTTGGCTTTCTCGGAGAGCAGATTCAGCTTGTTTGCGATCGCTAATATCTCGCGCTACCATAATCACTGAGTCTTGCGAAAGCACAGAGACTTTAGCATCTAGCCAAACTTCGCGCTCTCCAACTATATAGCTATATTCAACATTGATGCTTTGCTTTGTTTTGATAACTTGTTGGATGGTATTTAACACCAAATCTGCCACAGATTCCGGCAAGACTTGATGAGCGGTTCTGTTAATCATTTCGCTAGCAGGTTTCACAAAATTCGTCGCTGATGTCGGGGCGATTTTGATGCAGCGCCCTTCTGCATCTCTGACTAAAACTATGTCAGTCATGGCGGCAAAAATAGTCCGCAATTCTGTTTCAG
The DNA here is from genome assembly GCA_949127775.1 of Oscillatoriales cyanobacterium PMM_0080. GTDB lineage: Bacteria > Cyanobacteriota > Cyanobacteriia > Cyanobacteriales > Microcoleaceae > Microcoleus. The sequence goes on along the minus strand of CASBQF010000051.1, from coordinate 5,812 downwards.
ATTCTTGCAAAGCTTGCTCGGCGAGGATGCGGGTGCGAATTTCTGCTTGCAATTGTTTATTTTGCCGATCGAGCTGTCTCAACCGATTTTTCTCTCGATCGATCAGTTTAGCTTGAGCGATCGCCAACCCGAGTTGAGCCGCCACAGCTTCTAACAAGTCGATTTCATCCGATGTCCATACCCGTTGGCGATCGCACTGGTGCAAACAGACGGCGCCGTTTGCTCTACCTTGGTAGGAAGTGCGAATTGCCAGCATCGATTTCAACCGAAGCTCGCGACAAATCGGTTGAACAGCTTGCAAAAGCGGGTCTGATTCAACATTGCTAGAGGCGATCGCCCGATCCTGTATCATCATTTGTACGACATGAGGATTGCCCCAAATCGGCACCGGTACACTCCGAGTAGATTGCCACTCAGGCTCTAGATACTCAGCCACCAGAGGAATATTCACTTCCGGGGTAGTCACATAAGTATGAATCAAACAGCGACTGGCGCAAAACGCCTGACCGATTTGAGTTGCGGCTATTTGAAATATTTGTTCAGGCTGCAAGCTCGATCGAATTTCTTGAGTTATTTTGGCAATCAGCAATTCTCGCTGAACTTGCCGTTCCAAAGCAGCCTTAGCTCTAGCAGTTTCTATTTCTGCCTGTTTGCGATCGCTGATCTCAAAAAGTACACCATACCAAACAATATCGCCATTATCGCGCATCTCTGGTCGAGAATTAGATTGCAGCCATTTGAGTTTGCCCGACGGCGTAACAATCCGCCATTCAAAAGCAAAAGGTTCTAAAGTTCTAGCGCTAGCATCAATTTTTTCTCCCAAATGTTTTCGGTCATCTGGATGATGTTGCTCGAAGCACCATTCAGGATTTTTTATGATATCCTCACTCTCTAATTCGTAAATCTCTCGACAAGAATAACTGATATATTCAAAGTTGAAACTTCCCTCCGGCTTCTTCACAAATTGATAAATAACTCCCGGTATATTCACCGCCAGTTTCTGTAACCGCGCTTTGCTTTCCCGGAGTGCTTGTTCTGTCCGTTTGCGAAATTCTACCTCTCGTTGCAGTTGATCATTCTGCTGTTTTAATTGTTTCGATAGCTGTTGTATCGTCAGTTGATTTTCAATCCTAACTAAAACTTCTTCCACTTGAAAAGGCTTAGTAATGTAGTCAACACCGCCCACTTCAAAAGCTTTGACCTTGTGAAATATTTCATGAAAAACGCTCAAGAAAATTACCGGAATCTCCCGAGTTTTCTCATTAGCTTTCAGTCTTTCGCAGACTTCGTATCCATTCATTTTGGGCATAGCAATATCTAGCAAAATCAAGTCGGGAAGAACAGTAAAATTAGCATTTACCGCCATTTCTCCCGAAATTGCCCGCTGAACCTTATACCCTTCTTTCGTCAATAAGTTTGAAATAAACCGAAGGTTGTTAGGCTGGTCATCAATAATTAAAATGTGAATATTTTCTTTCTCGATCGCCATTTTTTGTCTTGCCATTTTGAAATTTCTAGTGTTAGCAGCAGAGCAATGATTTAATCGGTCGAGCGATTTTCAAACCGCTCAAATGATTCGTCAAACATTTTCAAACTCAGCAAGTAGAGGATGATTTTTAGAGATTGGCTCATCGACTAAAACACTTTTTTCATCCACCTTTTTGGCTGCTTGTCTTAAATTAGCACCTCAAATCAATCGCATCTTTGCCATACTTTATTGCCAACACAAATCCCATTATTCGATTCACAGATTTTGCTGAAGAAATATGACTCAGACAATCCCGACCCAAAAAACTGAGTTTTTTAACTCGATCGCGACTTACGCAAAACCTGTATATATAGGGTGCACCGCAGAGCAACTTATTGCTACAAGCAGTAACTCAAACCATTTTTTTCCTCAGTCATGTTTGTTCGAGGACTGGGACGAAGCAGATGGTTGAAAAAACCAAGGTGACGGCGCACCCGCCCGAAAGCCCAGAAATATTTATAGGTAACTAAGAGTATAAATGGACGGATTCGCACCCAATACCTGCCGTATAAACTTTTTTCTCCTTCTTTTTTATGCCAGCAATTCCTTAAGTTTAGCAATATTTTCAGGGCTCAGGGAGATTTTAATTTCAAGTTCTTGATCGGCCGCCCACAGCAGCAAAATATTATCTTCCCCCAAGGCGACTTCAGGATTGTTTAATTCAAGTGTTTGATATTTAACTTCGGGAAATCCTATGCGAATTACCAGTTCTGATTCTAACTGAGGATAGATGTATAAGTGCTGTTGCAGGTTGTCGAGTTCTAGTTTTTGAACTGTGTTGTTACGTTCGACAGGAGAATCGGGTATGTGCCAATAGAGAGTATCCTCGCGAATTTCGGGATTGACTATCACAAATGTTTCGTCAAAACGCTGGGGATGCCAGTGAATTTCGCTCAAACCGCCGATTTGCGGAATCAGTCGCTCTACCCAGCTAATTTCTTTGCCGTTGAGGTTTCGCCACCACTGACTGATACGATCGAATTTGTCACCATTTTCGGGGTCGTTGCTGCCGGACTGCCAAACTGTTTTTAGTTGCATATACAGGTTCTCCAGCGAATTTAAATTTGAGATTCCAGGCTTTCAATTAAAGATTCATTCGTTCTACAATCATCTTAATGGACTTACCAATTATCTACCACGAAGATTACGTTGCACCCCTGCCGCTCGATCACCGCTTCCCGATGGCAAAGTTCGAGATGCTTTACCAGATGCTGCTGGCGGACGGGGTAGCAGATAGATCGCAATTTCACGCTCCCGAACTTCCCCCCCAAGAATGGATTGAATTAGTTCACGATCGCCACTACGTTCAAGCTTACTGCAACGGGACGCTCGATGCCAAAGCGATTCGACGAATTGGTCTGCCTTGGAGTCTAGCCCTTGCTAACCGCACTTGCATTGCGGTTGCAGGGACGGTACTAACGGCAAAGCTCGCTTTAGAATACGGTTTGGCTTGCAATACAGCGGGTGGAACTCATCACGCCTTCCCTGATTTTGGGTCTGGTTTTTGTATTTTCAACGATTTGGCGATCGCCTCCCGCGTCCTGCAACAATTGGGTTTAGTTCGCCAAGTCTTAATTATCGATTTAGATGTGCACCAAGGAGATGGAACCGCTGTAATTTTCCAAAATGACAAAAGTGTGTTTACTTTCTCGATGCACTGCGAGGTGAATTTTCCCGGCACAAAACAACAAAGCGATTTAGATGTGCATCTATCTGAGGGTATAGAAGATGATGAATATTTACAAACTTTAGCCAAATATCTACCAGATTTGCTTTCAGATGTCAAGCCAGATTTAGTGTTGTACGATGCCGGAGTAGATCCCCATCAAGCCGACAAGTTGGGAAAATTAGCTTTAACTGATACGGGTTTATTTCGCCGCGAAATGCAAGTTTTGTCTACTTGCTGTTCAGGCGGTTATCCCGTCGCTTGCGTCATTGGCGGCGGTTATTCTGACGACATGAACGGGTTAGTTTATCGACATTCGCTCCTGCACCGAGCGGCAAGTCAGACCTACAGGCATTATAAACTTTAGTAACTTTGTAAAACCCACTACAATAATCTAGATTAATTGCAGATATGATTTTGGCAAAACCACTTTCGATCTTGTTCATCAGTAAGGTCGCTTCTCAAATCTCAAATCTCAAATCTCAAATCCATTGGACGAGCGCTCTCTGGCTCGAATATTGTGCGAATTCAAACAAGGTATAATTAAAGACAAGCGATACAACTACTTCCCGATCGGGAACCTTGTCAGCCGGTTAGCAGTCGAAAGAGAAAAGTGAAATAAGCAACGATATAAGTATATCTTTTGAGGGGTAAAAGTTAGGGTGGTTGGGTAAAATCAAACAAATGAACAGCGTTCGGTGTTTGATGTTACCAAAACTTTCAGAGCCGAGAATTTAAATTTAATTCTCGACTACCATCAATTCAATAAATTAGGATGCCAGCTATGCAAGTCAATTCAAAAACCTCAGAAAAAGTCATCGTCAAAAAGAAACAGGCTTTAGAGTTTCTAGAACCCATTAGCAAGCGTTATCTGATGGTGATGAATATCAAATCCACCTGCGATGAAAAAGGTGACAGGTATCTCGATCCAATGTGGGCAAAAGACCTAACCGAACACTTCAAGTATCTAAAAAACTTCACCCTAGCAAGTCCTTGCCAACAAGAAAAATCTCCAGAAAACGACATTGCCGTCAACCGCGAATCATCCTTTTCTAACGTTGAATTCATCGACCTTCCCTGCCCAAACAGCTACAAAGAGGCAATATTAACGCTACCTGCTACAGTTGCCAAACTTTGGAGTGCGATCGGCAAAGCAGACATTGTACACAGTTGCGTAGCAGGCTGGCCAATTCCTATGGGCTGGTTAGTCACACCAATAGCCCTGATGCAGCGAAAATTTTACGTACTCGTAGTCGAATCCGCACCGTGGCGTCTGGAACCAGGCAAAACCACAAAAATCAAAGACAAAATCATCGCTTACGTATCGGAAATAGTCAATCGCTGGTGCGTAAACAATGCCAATCTGACAATCTTCACACAACCAGAATACCAGCAGAGTTTACTGACCAAGCGACAAGAACGAGGTCATATCATCCATGCTTCTTGGATAGATGAAGAAAATATCGTTTCTGAATCCGATGCAGCCCAAATATGGCACAGAAAGACATCTCCATCAACCAAAAAACTCAAACTGCTATTTGCTGGCAGATTGGAGTCTAGTAAAGGCTTGTTAGTTCTGATGGAAGCAATGAAAATTTTGGACGACAAAAACATTGCTGTTAATCTCGATATTCTCGGCGATGGCTCACTGTTAAACCAATGCAAAACACTTAGCAAGAATCTACAAAAATCGGTTAATATCCAATTTTTGGGAACACTTCCTTACAGCAAAGAATTCTTTCGACTGCTCCAAGACTATCACGCTGTTGTAGTTCCCAATATTTCAGACGAGCAGCCCCGGATTGTTTACGATGCTTATTCCCAAGCACTGCCGGTACTCGCCAGCAACACAAACGGACTGCGCGACTGCATCCAAAACCACACAACAGGTTTAATTGTTAATGGTAACGACCCTGTGGCCTTAGCAGATGCGATCGAATGGTCGGCGCAAAACTTGCCGAGGCTTGAAAGTATGGGCAAAGCATCTCTCCAGAAGGCTCAGAGCATGACACACCAAAAAATGCACCGTTCGCGGTGGGAGCTTTTATTGAAGATGTTGCAATCCTCCAAGGCTTGAATTTAGCTCGCGGCTTTTCTGAGTGCAAATTTTAAGTTTAGTTGTTGTCTATTGCTCTCGGATCGTTTAATGGCGGGGCTTTCAACTCCTCGCCGAGAGTTTTGGTCGGAAACTTAAAAATCTACTGCACGTCTGTTTGCAGGTGGTAAAGTAGGAGGCGGATCTAAAATCTCCGATCGCCCAATACTTGCCAAAGACCACAAGCTGAGCTAGAAAAGTCAATAAAGAGTATTGCCCTTATGTCGAATGCCCGTGCGTCTAGTCAGCCGTACTCATTACTCGTAGTGATTGTTAATTACAAGACGCCCCGTCTGACGATCGACTGCTTGCACTCTTTAGTCGGCGAAATTCGATCGCTCCCAAATACCCGCGTTGCAATTGCCGACAACAATTCTGGCGATAACTCAGCCTCCGAAATTGCAGCCGCCATCGAAGCAGAAGGCTGGAGCGAATGGGCATCCTTCGTGCCCCTAGACTGCAACGGCGGATTCGCCTTCGGCAACAACGCCCTGATCCGTCCCGCCCTCCAATCCCCCAATCC
>CASBQF010000050.1 GCA_949127775.1 Oscillatoriales cyanobacterium PMM_0080 | reverse complement strand
CTCGTAATTTGTCGTAAGTCAAGTTTTTGCATTTTGAGAATGTTTCCTTACTTACTACTGTTGAGTAATAGTTTGACCACCCCCTAATAATTGGATTCAGCTTGCTAATTAAAGCAGCTTGCGGGGCGTTCTTATAGGTGTCTATTACTTCTGCTATCTTGGCTAGATGAGCTTTGATTTTGGGCTTTGAGGGGGTGATTAGTGTTTTAAAACCTAGTGGTGTTCCCTGTGGATTTTTGGCACATCTGTAGTTACCTACTTTGTGCTGTTGTATGTGGAACCCTAGAAACTCAAACCCGACATTTCCATCGTATTCATTAAGGGTGTGAGTTAGTTTTGTCTTACTTGGTTTTAATTCCAATCCTATGTCACTTAACCAATCGGCTATTATCTTTTGACAGGCAAGGATTACGTTAATGTCTTCATGTATTATCACAAAGTCATCAGCATATCGGATTAAACTTAGGGCTTGGCGATTATCTCGTTTATTCCCTTTTAACGTTTCCGTGAATTGCTTAACCCGTTCCTCCATACCATGTAAGGCAATATTTGCAAGTAGGGGTGAAATTACCCCGCCCTGTGGTGTACCCTCATTAGTAGGAGAGAAATTACCCTCTTCTAACACCCCTGCCTTAAGCCATGCTTTCAATTGATGTCTTAAGGTGGGGTATGTTTTTACCTTATCTATCAGAGCATATTGGTTAATACGGTCAAAGCATTTGGCAATATCAGCGTTTAGCACATATTTAGCTTTCTGTTTGATATTGTCGAATATTGCTTCAATCGCATCGTGGCAAGAACGCCCTGGTCTAAAACCATAACTGTTAGGCTCAAATTTAGCCTCCCATTCCGGTTCTAACGCTATTTTTACAAGCGCTTGCAAGGCACGGTCATCTATTGTGGGTATTCCTAATGGTCGCTTGGACTCTGAACCGGGTTTAGGTATCATTACCCTACGAGTAGGTTTTGCCTTTCCGGTAAGTTTCAAACGATTAACTAAGGTTGTACGTTGCATTGGGGTCAACGATTTAACGCCATCTACACCAGCCGTATTTTTACCTTGGTTATCTTGTGTTACCCGACGTACCGCTATGCACTTTGCTGACCAAGACCTAATCAAGGTCTTTTGAAGTTTGCGAACTGCTTTAACATCGCCACGTTCACTCGCTTGGAATATTCGCTTTTGCAACTTAAAAGTAACCCGTTCTAGCTTGCGCCAGTTAAGGTCTTTCCACTCCACCGTCAGATTGTTCTGCGTTTTAGATATATTCATTGCTACTTGTTCAATTCCTTTGGAATTACCGTGTATCTGTCAGCATATCCTCACCATTACAGCGAGGCATTCGCTTCTGATACAATCCCTCCCTTCTAAATCATTCGTTAGCTACTTACTGGATTTCGACCTCTCCAGAGATTTAAAAGGGTTTCTTCGTTCCGATTACACACATTTGAGTCTTTAGCGTGATGCTCTCCACCGGGTTTCTGGGTAATGCTTATAGGTCAATCGATTAATCGCCTATACCCTATCCTTGCCTTTTGGCTTGGTGCTAACCAGCCTTTACCGTGTTTCTCAACGGGCTTATCCTTGGTTCAGCCATTGCACCATTTATTGTCACGATGGTTCAAACACATCTTCGCTTTCGCTACGCATGGACTCTTGCTCAACAGTTACCAGAGTTCGGCTCCTAGTAGTCTGCCTTTTAACCCCGCTTTAGTCTGTTGGTTGCTACCCAACAAACTAGGGGTTATGCTTTCACCACTGCATCTGTGGGGTAGGACTTGTCTCAGGGACTCACCTACGAATGTAATCAGTTATCACTAGCTAACTTAGCAGCTAGGCTAACCATCCCATAAGCCTTTCAGCTTATTTTAGGTTAAACGAATCGCACAATCACCCAATAGCGCACACTTGTAATAATGTCCCCAAACGGACGCTCACCAGTTGAACCACCAGCCATTTAGATACCTCCTAGAACAGATCCACACACAATCTTTAAGACAATTCTACTATCAAGCAGGTTGCGTCGATCCCTGATATTTCAGAAGAGTTCCGCTTGCACCGATAATAAATCCTTTCTCAGGGGTCATAAAGACAATTTTGTAAAAATTGGCAGGTACATCCTCAACCTCGCGGTCTTTTTGCCAAGTCTTCCCACCATCAAAACTGCAAAGTAAATTACCGCCACCGCCTGCAAGCCAAAGTTCATCGGGAGTGCGGTAAGCCAAATCCAGCAAACCCCAACTCGCTTTGCGATCGGGACTAAAAGGTTCCCCCCACTCGTCCCGATTCTCAGGATCGCTAAATTGAATTTGACCGCCTCTAGCCAGCATCCACAAACGCCCATCTTTGCCAAACCCCATATTTTGGAGGCGGCGAGAACTGTTGCGGTTGTAAGGCTGCCAAGCTGTCTGGCCTGGTTGCCAAATTGAGTAAAAATTACCCTTTGATGAGACCGCCACATACTCGCCGTTAGGAGAGCGGTTAATATTGCGAACCACTCCAAAAGCTTCCTGTACTAAGGCTTTCCAAGTTTTACCGCTGTCAGCCGTCTGATAGATCGCGCCGACATCAGTCGTCATTTCAGCAGACTTCGACCCCAAAGCCACAATCGTACTTGGAGAACCAGGTAACTGACTGCTGATCGCAATCCGAGTCCAAGATTTCCCCTCATCCTCAGTGTGCAGCAAAACCGAAGGCTGTCCGACGATCCAACCTTCCGAACCCGAAAAGCTGACTGAGGAAAAGCGGGATCTGGGATCGTCTAAATCGAGTGCGATCGCGGCCCAAGTTTCGCCACCATCCTTAGTTTCCAAAAGCGTAGTCTCAGAACCCACAATCCAGCCGTGCTGAGGATTGTCAGTAAAAGCCACATCCTGCAAATTAGCCTTAGTCGGCAGAGAAATAACCTGCCAGGGGTTGTAACTTACAGAAGGAATGGTGCTGCAACCCGCACAGATTAGCACAGCCGCCAATAAGATTACAATTCGTTTCCAAACTCTCACAATCGTCTTACTGCAAACCATACATACTAAGCAAAAACAGGAACCCAAGGGCCAAGCCACCAAAAATCAGTAAATTTTTCTGCGTTGGTGTCATAGTATTGACACCGATGCCGTAACGCAGATTTTCCTTGAATCCAGAGGCTCCCTCTATTTCCCCAATATTTTGAAATTGGGATTTCGGTGCGCCGCAAACCGGACACTTCCAACGTTGGGGCAACTCTTCAAAAGCTGTCCCCGGAGCAATCTCACTTTGAGAACTGCCCTTTTTGGGTTCGTAAACGTAGCCGCAGGCACGGCACTCGTGTCGGTCTAGCGTTTTAACCTCGGTGGCTGGATCGCTCATAGCTCAAAAAGAGTGTGTAAGCCAATCTTAAAATAACTATTAAAGATTATTACAGAATTTGACGCTCTCAGCCCTAAAGGGACTGAGATTCTTGATTGAATTGCCGAAGCAACTTTCAAGGGCATCGTCTCAGAGCACAAATTGACACTCAAACAACTATCTTGCGAAGTTGTAATTGCGCTTACTTATAGCCCTTCTCAGGTAGATGAGGTATGACTGACAGCTTATATAACCACGCTTCTAAGAGGGCTGAAGCCCAACTACGTACCTCACTTACTTGAGAAACGCTATATATGTTCTTAATGCTTTCCGAGTTCAACACAATGCCAGTTCGGTACGCTCGCCACCCTGCTGTTACTTGCTCTTTTTGTGTTGGGTATCTAGCCTCGTACTAAGTAGCCGGAATTTCTCCGTACTAGGGATGGTTCAACGCGCAGTTGATTATTCCTACTCACATCTCTAACTAT
>CASBQF010000049.1 GCA_949127775.1 Oscillatoriales cyanobacterium PMM_0080 | reverse complement strand
GCGGTAGAGGAGACGGCAGTGCCGTGTCCCTACAATTGATCGCGGTAGAGGAGACGGCAGTGCCGTGTCCCTACAATTGATCGCGGTAGAGGAAACGGCAGTGCCGTGTCCCTACAATTGATCGCGGTAGGGAAACGGCACTGCCGTCTCCTCTATATCATTCCGGCGCAGCCGGAATGATATAACAAAAGACTGGACATGATATAAAAACAAAAAAAGCGATCGCCCTTTAACAAAAGCGATCGTCAATTTTGATCGAAAACAGAGTTTAGTTATTTGACAATTCCCAAAACCGAGGCAGATTCAGATCCTGTAATCTTACCCAAAGCAGGCGCTCTTTGAGCCTCTGCAAGTTTGGGAAGCAAAAGTCCCTCCGCATAAATCCGAGGATTTACTTGAGCAATTTGGATGTAAGATTCCCGGACTTCTGCATTCACTGCAACAGTCTTGGCATCATAAACCTGCATCGCCATCTTCGGATAGAAACCAATGCCGACAATCGGAATTAAAAAGCAAAATGCGATCGCCACTTCGCGAGGTTGAGCATCAATAAACTGTGCATCACCAGGCAAAACGCAACTATTACCGAAACAAACCGCTGCATCCAGATTGTCTCTCTCATTCTGCAAATTTAGATCCTCAAGGTCACAAGCCGCTAATGTGCCACAGTTGTAAAATAGCTGGCGTAGCATCGAGAGCAAATAAATCGGTGTCAAAATCACTCCTACCGCTGCGAGTAAGACAATCACTGCGCGGAAAGAATCGCTGTAGATATCGCTAGTTGCGACGCCCACAAATACTGAGAGTTCGCTAGCAAAACCACTCATACCAGGAAGTGCTAAGGAAGCCAGAGCGCCTGCGGTAAATAAGGCAAAAACTTTCGGCATGACTTTGCCAATCTCACCCATTTCATCCATAACCATTGTCTGGGTGCGATCGTAAGTAACGCCAGCCAGGAAAAACAATACTGAGGCGATTAAACCGTGGGAAATCATTTGCAACAGCGCTCCGTTGATTCCCAAATCGGTGAAGGAAGCAATACCGAGGAGCACGAATCCCATGTGAGAAATCGACGAATTAGCTAGGCGGCGCTTCATGTTCGATTGGCCGAAGGAATTGAGCGCGCCGTAGATAATATTGACTACGCCGAGCACCGCCATAATCGGTGCAAAGTAAACGTGTGCTTTGGGAAGAAGTTCTAAATTCAGACGAATCAATCCGTATCCGCCCATTTTCAGCAGCACGCCAGCCAGAATCATCGACACGGGAGAAGATGCTTCACCGTGGGCATCAGGAAGCCAAGTGTGGAATGGGAAAATCGCCAGTTTCACGCCGAAAGCAACGAACAATCCCGCATAAAGCAGTAATTCTAAACCCAGCGGGTAGTCTTTCAAGCCGAGTTCTACCATATCGAAGGTTGGTGCGCCTCCGCCGTAGAATCCCATTGCTAAAGCTGCTATCAGAATAAAGATGGAAGCGCCTGCGGTATAAATCAAGAATTTGGTAGCTGCGTAACGGCGGTTTTGCCCGCCCCAAATCGAGATTAGCAGGTAAACCGGAATTAGTTCTAGTTCCCAGACAATGAACAACAGCATGATGTCTTGCGCGACGAAGACTCCGATTTGTGCGGAGTACATCACCAGCATCAGGAAGTAAAAAAGTTTCGGTTTGCGATCGACTTCCCAGGCTGCGAAAATTGATAATGTGGTCACCAGTCCAGCCAAAAGTACCAGTGGGACTGACAATCCGTCAACAGAAACAGACCAGTTGAGGCCTAAAGAAGGTATCCAGGAATATTTCTCTACGATTTGGAAAGTAGAGATGGTGGGGTCGTAATGTGTCCAAAACACCCAGCACATTAATACAAAATCCGCAATTCCGACGCCCAGGGCGTACCAACGCACAGTTTTGCCATTTGTATCAGGCAGAAAAGGGATGGCAATGGAAGCTATAAGGGGTAGGATGACAATTGCGGTTAGCCAAGGAAATTGATCCGCTATCATGGTGAAAATAAATAAATTAGTTAGAAGTTACAATGATTATAATACCAAATTTAATAAAAACTTAAGATTTGTCAATATTTGTTTTCTATAAATGCCGGCTGGGTATCAGACCATAGATTGCGGCAAATGTCAAGAACTTTTTTTAGATTAAATAAAGGTACGTTGTTGTGCAAAGAGTGCTCTTTGCACAACAACGTACCTAAATATCAACCCCGATCGCTCAAGGTTTGGGGCAAGTCTTATTGGGGAAGTCACAGCTATAAATATAGGGTTTCTGCCAGCCCAGAGGAATTTCTAATAAATCTCTGGTGCCGGTCATTCCTTGTCCCAGAAAGAGTAGTACAGCGATCGAGTTCAAGATGACATGGATCGTGCGCCAGCGATTCGATCGATCTTTGTAAATATCTTGAACGATCGCCAGGGAGAAAATCATCAGTAACGCAGCGGTGATCCCAATATAGTAGTGAGACCAATACCATTCATCGGTGCGCCGAAAAACGCCATCTTGAGTGCCAAGAATCACCAAGCCAGCACCCGTCAGAGTCGCAAATACGCCCCGCCACATCGCAGGAGTCGATCGATATAACATGACCAAAGAGGCGATCGTCGCCAGAAACATCAGGACAATGAAAATAACCCCAAACGAGTTTTTGCTCCAAACATCCTTGCTCAAAATATGCTCAAAAATCGGGTAGGCTAGACCCAACAGCGTCACTCCTACCACAGATCCAGACAGAATTTTACCAGCTTTGACGTGTTCTGAGCCGACTACAGGGGGAATTTTGCTCTTATCCCCGGATGCAGTTTGTTTGCGGCGCTGCATAGTTTGCCAAGCCATATTCAGTACAATACCCAGCATCGGAAAAACGATCGCCACAGCTACAACAGGATGTAGCAAAGCCATAAAATCTTTAAGTTCCATACAGTACCTTTTTTTTAAGTCGATCGATCCTCAGATGTTATACTATTCTCAAGAATAGGCAAGATGCCTATGCCACAAAACATCAAGTTTATTGTCGGGTATCTCGCCCGCTCTTGAAAAACTGATTGGTAATGGTACGGCATTGCTGAATTTAGGTATGATTCACCTAGCGAAGGCAATCCCTGAAATGAGAGAGTAGGGGCAATTCATGAATTGCCCGGGCAATTCATGAATTGCCCCTACTAAATTTCGGAGGCAAAT
>CASBQF010000048.1 GCA_949127775.1 Oscillatoriales cyanobacterium PMM_0080 | reverse complement strand
TTTGCCGCCAATGTTTACCTGAAACGCCCGGTTTTGGAATCATTTCTATTTTCCCTAGCGCTGGCGGTTGGCCTGACTCCTCAACTTCTGCCCGCCATTGTCAGCCTCAATTTGTCTCGCGGCGCTAAGCAAATGGCGAACAAGCAGGTGATTGTGAAGCGGTTGGCTGCGATCGAGAATTTTGGCAGTATGAACGTATTTTGTACGGATAAGACGGGCACGCTGACGGAAGGGGAGGTGAAAATTCACTCGGCGGTTGATGTGGAGGGCAAGGAGAGCGATCGGGTTTTGCTCTACGCTTATTTGAATGCTGCATCTGAATCTGGGTATGTAAATCCGATCGATCTAGCCATCCGCCAGCACAAAACATTCGATATCTCAGGCTATCAAAAGCTCGATGAAGTGCCCTACGATTTCAACCGTAAACGCTTAAGCATCCTGTTTAAACAAGATAATACGCATCTGATTGTCACCAAAGGAGCCCTCAAGAATATTCTGGATGTCTGCTCAAAGGTAGAGACTGGTGAAGGAATTGCGATCGACATAACAGCAGGGCGACAGCAAATCGAGCAACGCGCCGAAGAATTGGGCAGCAAAGGATTTCGAGTATTGGGAGTTGCTTACCGCAATTGCGATCGCGATTCCTTCAGCAAAGACGACGAAGTTAACATGACATTTATGGGCTATCTGGCGCTGTTCGATCCGCCAAAACCAGGCATTGCTGACACCCTCAAAGATTTGGTAGCGCTGGGCATCACTCCAAAGATGATCACGGGCGATAGTCGGGCTGTGGCGATCAGCATCATTCAGCAGGTGGGACTACCTGCATCAAAGGTTTTGACTGGTGCCGAGCTCCAAAAACTCAGTGATGAAGCGCTACTGCACCGTGTTGGAGAAACCAATGTTTTTGCTGAAGTTGAGCCGAATCAAAAAGAGCGGATTATCATCGCGCTCAAAAAAGCGGGGAATGTGGTTGGCTATTTAGGAGACGGTATTAACGATGCCTCGGCGCTTCATGCTGCGGATGTGGGAATTTCCGTTGAGAGTGCGGTTGATGTGGCAAAGGAAGCAGCCGACATTGTGTTGATGCAAAAAGACCTAAATGTTTTGGTTGAGGGTGTCAAGGAAGGACGGGTGACGTTTGCTAATACGCTGAAATACGTGTTTATGGCAACGAGCGCTAATTTCGGCAATATGTTCAGCATGGCAGGTATTTCTCTGTTTTTACCGTTTTTGCCGCTACTGCCCAGTCAGATTTTACTCACAAACCTGTTGACGGATTTTCCCGAAATGACGATCGCCACCGATCGCGTAGACAAGGAATTGGTAAACAAACCCCGGCGCATGGATATCAAGTTTATCCGCAAATTTATGTTGGTGTTTGGTTTACTCAGTTCAGTCTTTGATTATCTGACGTTTGGAGCATTGATATTTCTGCTGCACGCCAACCCCGCGCAATTCCGAACTGGTTGGTTTATGGAATCTGTGATTTCTGCATCCATTATTGTGCTGGTAATTCGGACGCGGCAATCGATTCTCACGAGCAAGCCGGGAAAGTATTTGTTGATGTCAACGATCGCGATCGTCATGATCGCACTATTTCTTCCCTATACTCCGCTTGCAAGTTTACTGGGATTCCAATCCTTGCCGCTCGAATTCCTGTTGGTGCTGGCGGCAATTGTCGGACTTTACATCCTCAGTGCAGAAACTGTGAAACGAGTTTTCTATCAACACGTACAATAGACTTGGATTGCATATTTTTTTGATTGATAGATCGATCGCATATAAAAGGCATATCAACACAGATTAACCTGCATCACAGGGGATTTAAGCCCCCACCTTTAGGTGGATTGTTTTTAGGCAGGGGATTTAAGCCCCTGCCTAAAAACTTCGCACTCAACTGTCAACCGTCAACTGTCAACTGTCAACTGTTAACTGACTGCTGAGACACAATTTATGTCAACTAAACCTGAAAGATAGTAACAGTATAGTGTTGGACGATCCCCTCGATAATTTTCTCTAATTTCCCTTAAAAATGGAGGGATTCGAGTATTTTTAAAGTCCACTTCTTTAGGAGGATACGAGGGGATTGGGACTCAGTTATAAAAGAGAGATATAACAACCAGTAAGGTATTTATTACCTAAGGTCTTTAATAAGCTGCAAGAAATAAATTTAGACAATATTTTGGGGATTTTTACTAAGTCTTTGTGTTTTATTTACCCTGGGGCAAAACTCAGTTTTGGCAGTGCCTTTCGCCAAAACTGGCGTGATTGCTCAAGAGAGTCCAGCAATCTCTGAAGTCGCTGTGAATCTGGAATCGGAGGTCGATCGCTTTCTCACGTCGCTTCCACCAGGCTATTTCACGATCGCCAATGTTGCAAGATTGAAAATCCGATTAAAAAATCCTCAAACCGTATTGGTAGATGTGCGAGAACCCTCTGAATATAAGTCGGGACATATCCCTAACGCGCTCCATTGTCCGTATCCTCAATCTCGGTTCACATAAGAACCTTTAAACCATGACACTCAAAATGCTTTCCCGCACACTTTCCCCGACATTACTTCATAACATTGATGCCTACTGGCGTGCCGCAAACTATTTGTCTGTTGGACAGATCTACCTCTACGACAACCCGCTGCTAAAGGAGCCGCTGAAACTTTCCCACGTCAAACCGCTAGTCGTCGGACACTGGGGTACAACACCGGGGCAGAACTTCATCTATGTGCATTTGAATCGGGTGATTAAGAAGTATGACTTGGATATGTTCTACATTGCCGGGCCCGGTCACGGTGGCCCTGCGATCGTAGGCAATGTTTACCTCGAAGGCACCTGGAGCGAGATTTATCCGAACATTACCCAGGATGAAGCGGGTCTGAAAAAACTGTTCCAACAATTCTCGTTTCCTGGCGGGATTTCCAGCCATGTAGCACCCACAACGCCAGGGTCAATTCACGAAGGCGGTGAACTGGGGTATTCCCTCAGCCATGCCTTCGGAGCAGCCTTCGATAATCCCGGTCTAATTGTTGCCTGCGTCATTGGCGATGGTGAAGCGGAGACGGGGCCTCTGGCGACCGCTTGGCAATCCAACAAGTTGCTCAACCCAATTACTGACGGTGCCGTGCTGCCGATCCTGCACTTGAATGGCTATAAGATTAACAACCCGACCGTCCTCGCTCGCATTGAGCCTGAAGAATTGGAGCAATTTCTCCGAGGCTGTGGCTGGACACCCTACTTTGTGGAAGGCGACGAGCCGGAAAAGATGCACGAACTGATGGCTAGCACGTTAGATAGCGCGATCGAGGATATCCGGCAAAATCAAAGCAATGCGCGAAACCAGAACAACGCAACTCGACCACGCTGGCCGGTGATCGTCCTCAAGTCTCCCAAGGGTTGGACGGGACCGAAAGTCGTCGATGGCTTGCAAATCGAGGGCACATCGCGATCGCATCAAGTGCCATTACTGGTGAATTCCGAGCATCCCGATCATGTCCAACTGCTAGAAAGCTGGATGAAAAGCTACAAAGCAGAAGAACTGTTCGACGAAAAAGGATGCCTCCTCCCAGAATTGGCAGAGTTGGCTCCGAAAGGCGATCGACGAATGGGCGCAAATCCTCACGCTAACGGTGGTTTGCTGCTGCGTGACCTGCATCTGCCAGACTTCCGCAACTACGCGGTGACAGTGCCTACGCCCGGTGCTGTTGACGGTCAGGATACGCTCGTGCTCGGCAAGTTCTTGCGAGATGTAGCCAAGCTGAATCAGGAACAGCGGAATTTTCGCATCTTCGGGCCTGATGAAACGCTCTCGAATCTTTTGGGTGCAGTGTTTGAAGTTACGAATCGACAGTGGGACGCACGAGAACAACGCAATGATGAGTTTCTCGCGCCCGATGGACGAGTGCTGGACTCAATGCTGAGTGAGCATCAGTGCGAGGGTTGGTTAGAAGGCTATCTGCTGACTGGACGACACGGGCTATTCAATAGCTATGAAGCGTTCATTCGCATTGTGGATTCAATGTTTAGCCAGCACGCCAAATGGCTGAAGGTCACGGCGGAACTCCCCTGGAGACGACCGATCGCATCGCT
>CASBQF010000047.1 GCA_949127775.1 Oscillatoriales cyanobacterium PMM_0080 | reverse complement strand
GGGGTAATGTCTAGCGCTACTTTCTGAAATTGGTATAAAGAAGGAATTGGGAATTGGGAATTGGGAAACTACCCAAAATTCCCATCCCAGAAAAAATTAATTATTCAAAATTCCGTCTTTCTTGGCCATCGACAACATCAAATCAATCACCCGGCTAGAATAACCCCATTCATTGTCGTACCAAGAAATCACTTTAAAAAACTTAGAATTAAGTTCAATTCCTGCCCCAGCATCAAAAATGCTCGATCGCGCATCGCCCAAAAAATCATTAGAAACTACCGCATCCTCAGTATATCCGAGAATGCCTTTGAGTTCGCCCTCCGAAGCTTTTTTCATCGCCTCGCAAATTTCTTTATAGCTAGTTTCCTTCGCCGTTTTGAAAGTAAGATCCACTACAGACACATCTGGAGTTGGTACGCGCAAAGCCATCCCCGTCAATTTTCCTTTCAATTCTGGCAACACCAAAGTAACAGCTTTTGCCGCACCAGTCGAAGATGGAATAATATTTTGAGCCGCACCTCGTCCTCCCCGCCAATCCTTGATACTCGGCCCGTCTACAGTAGGTTGAGTAGCTGTCATCGAGTGAACAGTCGTCATTAAACCTTCTTCCAAACCGAAATTATCGTTAATAACTTTGGCAATTGGTGCTAAACAATTGGTGGTACAACTAGCATTAGAAACAACAGTATCTTTAGCAGGGTCAAATTTGTGGTGGTTGACGCCTACTAAATATGTAGCTACTTTTTCAGGGTCTTTTGTTGGTGCTGAAAGTATTACCCGTTTTGCTCCCGCCGTCAAGTGTTTTGATGCGCCTTCAAAATCGGTAAACAATCCCGTAGACTCTACAACATAATCTGCACCGCATTTACCCCACGGCAATTCTGCCGGATTTCTGATTGACGTACAGGGAATAAAATGTCCGTCAACCACAATTCCGTCTGCTTTAGCTTCGACTACGCCGTCGTAAATGCCGTGCGTGGAGTCGTATTTGAACAAGTAAGCCAGGTTGTCTGGCGGAACTAAGTCATTAATTCCCACAAATTCGATGTTGGGATTTTTGATGCCGGCACGCATGACTAGCCGTCCAATGCGACCAAATCCGTTGATACCTACTTTTAGGATAGCCATGATTTAAACTCCTCTTGAAAATATCTTAATGTCGATCGCAACTTCTGCATTAAAACTTACCACAGCAACTCATTCATACAACTTAATCTTTTTTATATCTTAAGAATTATGAATTTTACTGTCCCCAGGGAATTGGGAATAGCTGACTGTTGACTGTTAACAGTTAACTGTTAACTATTGACTGACTACTAACAACTGTCAACTGTCAACTGTCAACTGTCAACTGACTTTCTATCCAACACACCTAGTAATTAGCAATTCCACCGCATCGGAAATAAAACACGACCCACCAAACTTATTAAGAACTGGTCTAATGTTTGCCGCAACCGCAGATACTTGATCGGGAGAACAAAAAGCCAGCACATAAATGTTATCCACCGTCGTCATTGATGAATCGCGAGAAACATGATCTCTGGTGCTTTTTCCAGCGACACCACGAATCACCGAATAATCTTGGACACCAGCTTTGTCTAAACCATCTAGAATCTTTCCCAGCTCAACTGAATGAGCTATAATCTCTATCCTTTTAACTGAATCCATTATCTCATCTCCAGAACATATTGATTCCGTATAAATACATCGGAATACCTACAATGATATTAAACGGAAACGTCACTGCTAAGGCCGTTGAAATATAAAGACTTGGATTAGCTTCGGGAACAGTTAACCGCATGGCTGCTGGTACTGCTATGTATGAAGCACTCGCACACAATACGGAAAATAGTAAAGCGTCCCCCTTTGGCATTCCGATTAAGTGAGCAATTAGCAAACCAATTACCGCGTTAACTATGGGAATTAGGATTGCAAAACCGATCAGAAAAATTCCTGCTTCTTGCAAATCTTTAATTCTGCTGGCGGCTACCAGTCCCATATCCAACAAGAAAAAAGTCAGAACTCCATAAAACAAATCTTGAGTAAACGGACTCATAACCTCCCAACCATGTTCTCCTGTCAGTATGCCCATGATTAGGCTACCAATGAGCAGAAATACTGAACTGTTTAGGAAGGCTTCTTGCAGCACTTCTGACCAAACTACCTCGCGTTTTCCTTCTTCGCCTCCAAAGACACTCACCAGAACTAAGCCGACTATAATTGCTGGGGACTCCATTAATGCTAGGGCTGCTACCATGTAGCCATCAAAATCGATCCCCAGTTCTTTGAGGAAAGAAGTTGCAGTGATAAAGGTTACTGCACTGATTGAACCATAGGTGGCTGCGATCGCCGCAGCATTGTAGGAGTCTAGTTTGATTTTCAGTATGAAAAAAGTATAAATGGGCACAACTGCTGACATCAACATTGCTGCCGCGATTGTCAGTGCGACTTGCTGGTTGAAGCCACTCTTTGCCAGTTCGACACCGCCTTTAAATCCGATCGCAAATAACAGGTACAGTGAAAACAGTTTGGGGATTGGTGCTGGAATTTCTAAATCAGATTTCAGAAAAACTGCCAGCATTCCCATAAAAAAAGCCAATACGGGCGGATTTAAGAGATTTGACGCTACGAGACTTAAATCCACGATCTGTCACTCCCATTTGTTAATTTTTTAATATTACTTCAAAAATAATTGTTGCACGAGAATGGATCGATCGGGCGATCGTCTTCGTTGGCGCAGCCCCCGTAGGGGCGGGCTTCGCTCGGGCGTACTTTTGACCGAGAACCTTAATTGCGCCAAATACGACAAAGGTGCGCAGTGCGCACCCTACAACTTTTACAAGCTATTTTTCCCTAGCTAAACAACAGCCAAATAAGACTCTAGAGCTTCGGAACCACCAATCAACTTGCCATCGATAAACACTTGTGGCGCAGTTGTAGCACCAGTCACAGCCCGCAGCGATTTAGTTGTGATATCGCGGCCCAAGACGATTTCTTCATAATCCAAGCCCTTGGCAGTCAGCATTGCCTTTGCCTTAGCGCAGAAGGGACAGCCGACTTTGGTAAACAGCGAAACTACCTTCGGCTTGACAGCGCTGGAGTTGAGGTAGTGAAGCATCGTATCCGCATCGGACACCTTGAAAGGGTCGCCCGGTTCTTCCGGCTCAATAAACATCTTTTCAACTAAGCCATCTTTTACCACCATCGAATAGCGCCAAGAGCGCTTGCCAAAACCTAAATCTGTTTTGTCTACCAGCATTCCCATGCCTTCAGTAAATTCACCATTACCGTCCGGAATTAACGTCACATTGTCTGACTCTTGGTCTTTTGCCCATTCGTTCATCACAAAAGCGTCATTCACAGAAATACAGATGATTTCATCTACGCCATTTGCTTTAAAAGTTTTGGCCAATTCGTTGTAACCCGGGAGGTGCGTTGACGAACAAGTGGGAGTAAATGCTCCCGGTAGCGAGAACACAGCTACGGTTTTGCCTGCAAACAAATCATCCGTGGTGACATCCACCCACTCGTTATCTTTGCGGGTGCGAAAGGTGACTTTGGGTACTCTTTGACCTTCGTGGTTCGTCAGCATAATTTTGAATCCTTGGGTAGTTGCGTTAAATTCATTACCCTAATCGTACTCATAACGAGTATGACTTGTCAAGGGCAGTGGATTTTTGCTTGAGACTCCGGGGCAAATTTAGGACTTGGTGTTTAAGTAGGTTGGCAATTTCGCCTCCATTCCTTCGCTGCTGCTAACGGATGAGGATTTTTCACACATTCTGTCAACATCTCGATATCAAGTTCCGGTAGTAATTCACTTTTTGTGATGAGTTCATAACCGCAGTTCGACACAAATTCAACCGGGATCTCTTCTCGCAAATGGTATATCGAAAATCGGTCATTTCGCCAGAACCAAACCTCTCGCACATTCAACCTTCTATACAGTTCCAGTTTATTAATACTGCCACTGGTAACAATCACTTCAATTACCAAATCTGGAAAATCTTTATCTGTGCCAATACAGTAAGCTTCATCCGGTTCTGTACCACCACTTTTTTCCTCTTGGCGCAGAGTTGTAGACCCAAAAGGGAAATATTCGATGTCAGCTTCTACAAAGTAAATTTCTAGTAGATTTCCAATGCGAGTTTTACCATTTTCATGGCGACGAGAAGGTGACATAATTTCTAAAACTCCATCTAAATAAGTAACTCGATATCCCGCAGCATCTCCAATCCGATTCAGCAGTGTCTCGTATTGTTCCCAGTTCACCCTATCCGTGATGTAGCGCTCTTCAGAATCTTGACGTTGGAGTGCTTGTTCTTTAAGTAATGTATCTAGCTCGGTTGTCAGCATTAGTATTACTTCCTTACAAGTTGTTCTAATTTTAGTTGAAACGGCGGTTGAAACCGCGTCTACACAAACGATGTCTGCCTCCACGGACGGTCGAGAATAACCTAATTTTAATCGCCTTTTATTCAACCTGCGGAGGCAGGTTTTGTTTGTATAGGCGCGGTTTTAACCGCCGTTTTATCTTATTCCCAATCAAATTTTTTACCCAAATACTCCTCTAATTCCTGATTGTAAGGTTTAAAATAATCACTCAACCAATCGCGCACCGAATCGCTGATAGGCTGATAAGAACCAGGATTAGCATTTTGATACTCAGATAATTGATATTCCGGTAAATCTAAAAATGCTAAAACTTGTTTAACAGTTGTCGCCGCACCTGCATAAAAATCTTCGCTTTTCAAAATTAACAACTGTTCTTTAGGAAAGAAAACCAGCCAATTTTTAATAAATTCTATATACCTACCACGAGCTAAATAATTTCCAGGTTCCTCGCCAATAATGTATGCTGGATTTTGAGCCAATCGTGCAATTTCATCACTAATTGCCCGATCGCACGATCGCACTTCCCAATTTAAGTCAGTCAAGCGGTAGAATTGAGAAATAGCCCGATCGACCGGATTTCGCAAAAGTACCACTAGCTTCACCTCTGGAAACGCGCTGTAGAGCCGTTCTGGGGCTTCCCGACAGTCAAAATAGCTCGGACTTGCTTCACCAGTCAAAAATTGCTCCCCGACTGGCATTGGCGGAAAATGAGCCAAATACCAATCAATCCCTCTCTGAAAGTGCCACGAGAAAAAATCCATCTCCTTTTTAATCGGAGTCAAAATTTGCGGGTGTTGAGCTAAATAAGTGTACAGAGAAGTTGTGCCGCACCGCTGAGAACCAATAATTATAAAATTGGGAGCTTTGACTGTATTTTGTGGCACAGGCATCTTGCCTGTGTCCTTACTAATAAGAGATGCCAAAGCTTGCTGATAACTTACAGTTTGGTAACAGGAAATCGCCTCCTCAATTTTATCTTGTCTCGTCAAAGCTTCCCCCAAATTCAGATAAGGCCAAAAAGCCTCCGGTTGAGCTGCAACAACTTCGCGACAAAGATTTTCAACTTGATCCAGCTTATTTTGCTTAGCCAAAACTTCCCACAAATTGTAATAAAACCACCAAGGAATATCGGGATTTATTTCTATTGCCTTTAAAAACGATGTCGCTGCTTCATCCCACTTTTTTTGATGGCTTAAAACAGCACCTAAATTGTAATAAGACCAACAATCATCTGGCTTTTGGGCGACTATTTCGCGAGATGAGGCTAAAGCGCGATTGCACTTTTCTTGTTCCTGCAAAAATTCCCCTAATTGCGCCGCCCACGTATCACAAGTTGGCTGATCTGTCAAGAGTAGTTTACAAAAAATAATTGCGCTTTTTGGGCGATCGTACTTTGCTAAATTCTTACCTAACTGCAAATAAAACTCTAAATTTTCCGGTGTAACTTGCAATGGACATTTTTCTAACACTGACTGTAAATCAGACTCATTTTGTCCGAGACTATATCCCAACTTATCGTAAATTCCCGGCAAATCTCCGTCAATTTCAATAGCTTTTACATACGCAGCGATAGCTTCACCCGACTTTTTGAGTTTAGTTAAAGCATCGCCTAAATTGCTAAAAGACCAAGCAAAATCAGAGTTAAGTTCAATTTCACAGCGGTAAGCAGCAACAGCCTCTTCCCATCGCCGAAGTTTCAGCAAAGCATCGCCCAAATTGTGATAAGACCAAGAAAAATCTGGATTTAACTCAACAGCTTTGTTGTAGGCGCAGACAGCATCCTCCCACCGTTCGAGTTTCAGCAAAACATCGCCCAAACTGTGATAACACCACGAAGAATCGGGATGTAAGTCAACAGCTTGTTGATAAGCAGTAGCAGCATCATCAAATTTGCCACTTTCTTGCAGGGAATTACCCAAATCCTGGTACTCATGACTATTCATGCAAAACTCCTGCAAGATTCATTAACTTCTCCAGCGATTTCAAATCCAACTGCATATTTTTGTGTACGGGTTTTTCAATAGTTCCATCATCAAACAAATCACCAATTAAATAGTAATGTTCTAAGTCGCACAAATTGCTAATCATCCAATAACAACTTGGCACATAAATCGGAGAAAAAATCTCAATTACTTTAGTTCCCGGACTGCAAAAAACTAGATTAGTCAATCCGGCTCCGTGAGGTGCGACAACTACTTTAGCCACAGCCAGACACGCTGCTTGTTCCGCTACCGACATCGTTTCCAACTTGACACTGCGAAACCCAAATTTTTCCAGGAAACTCATTACTTCTTCATCGTTGACAATGCGCCGATAAGATGCTTTTTCCCGACTGATATAAATTCGTTCTGAATAATCTGTTTTTAGGTTTTTTTGTACAGTTAAAAAAGCTTTTTTAAGATAGTCACACTTCCATTTAGAAACCGCTCCTGCTCCATCATAGGAAATTGACGGTACTATTAATTTATCTGCTGTAATATGCAGATTGCAGCGACTTTCTAAAATTTTATGTTCAGGAATTCCTAGAGTATTTAAGGTTTCTTTTTGATAGTCAGAATCGCAGGCGTTGACAACAAACTTATCTATGCTTTTGATTAACCCACTTCTTTGCAAAAGGTCAAATCGCGTCATGACATCAAACATCCAATGAAAGTAAGCCGCTCCACCCCAGCGAGCGGATAGGAAAGCCACATTTCCATCGACGTGTTCAACGGGAGGTAATTTGTCGGAAGTGATGACTAATTCAGCACAACCCATTGAAATATCGCCCACAAGTTTGTTGTCTGAAGTAATGACGGCGGTAGTCACGACATCGGCCCAAGCTCGTCCGTTTGGTAGTATAGCAACAAAAGCTTTTCTGGTATGAGTTTGGTTGGCCCAAAATCTGTTGTTGCTGTCGGTTGTTTGAGAAGCTAATAAATTGATTTGACTCGCAGGATGGATGTCAATACAAGAGATGTTCGGATTTGACTCTGCGACGATTGCCAAATCCTCTGTAAATCCACAATATTTTTGCAGTACACTTAGTGGTAAGATTTGATTACTGCATTTTGCGCGATCGACCTCATCGACTTCTCCTTGCTGTTCCAGAGCATAACCTATATTGTCGTAAACCTCAAACAAATCGGGTTGGATTTGCAGGGCTTGAACTAAATGAGTTATTGCCGGTTCCCACTGCTTTTGGGCAATTAAAGTTAAACCCAATCCTTCGTAACACCAACAGGATTTTGGTTCCAGATTGATGCCTTTTTCATAAATTGCGATCGCACTTTCTAATTCCCCTTGCTCCCGCAAAGCATCACCCAGCTTTTTGTATAGCCAAATAGTATCCGGCGATAAATCAACAGCACAACGAAAAGCCACCGCTGCTTCTGGCCACTTTTCTTGCTCTTCCAGCACTTCTCCCAAACTATTATATAGCCAACAAAAGTCAGCATTCAACTCAACAGCTTTGCGATAAGCAACCTCCGCTTCCTCCCAATTTTTCACCGCAATCAACGCCTTGCCCAGCTTGTCGTAAGCCCAACAAAAATCGGGATTCAACTCGATAGACTTGCGATAAGCAACAGCAGCTTCTTCCCACTGGGCTAGCTCCATCAACACATCACCCAAACTGCTGTAAGTCCAACAAAAATCGGGATTTAACTCAATTGCTTTGCGGTAAGCAGTAGCAGCATCAGCATATTCCTCAATCGCCTGCAAAGTCTCGCCCAAATAGTGGTAAGCCCAACTAAAATTTGGATTCAATTGAATAGCCTGTCTGTAAGGGATAAGAGCTTCCTCAAACAGTTCTTTTTTTTGCAAAGTTTTACCCAATTTGTGGTAAAGTGAGTAGGTTCCTGACTTAATTTTAATTGCTGTTTGATAGCGTTCGATCGCCTCATCGACATAACCTGCATTTGTCGCAATATCCCCCAACTTTTCCCAACCTTGAGACAAAAGCGCTTGCTCTTCCCCCAATTGTTTATTATCAGTTTTTTTGACAATCAGTTGATAGCCTTTGTGCACTACTTCTAACTGACTTCCAAACATCTCCAAGAAAAGATTGATGCCAATTTTAGTATCTTGCTCCGGGCTGTCGGGAAACGTAAATTCATAATCATCGAAAATCATCAATCCCCCAACTTTCACCAACCTCCAAGATAAAATCGCATCTTGCAAAGCACTGGTGGGCTTGTGACAGCCATCAACGTAAGCAATGTCGTAATATTCCGAAGTCAAATCAACTAATAAATCTTGAGAATAGCCTTCTAATTCAATGACTTGCTGTGCTACTCCAGTTTTCGCAATATTGCCCTTAAAATCTTGTTGGAAATACAAATCAATGCAAGTGATTTTTGCCGTCGGATGAGTTAAAATATTATCCAATAGCCAGCAAGCCGACATTCCCTGAAAACTGCCGATTTCCACCACTTGAAAATCCGCAATTCCCGTAAATTCCTGTAAATGTCGTTGCCAAATAGGGATATTGTGGGTGAACCAATCTTGGGTAAATTGATAGTTTTTCGCCGCACATTCAGCCCAGCCTCTCAATTGGCTGGCTTTTTGGTGACAGATAATTGCTTCCTCCAATTCGCCTAATTGTGGTAGAATGTTCCCTAGGTCGTTGTAGGCTTGAGAAGCATTGGGGGCGATCGCAATTTGGTGACGGTAACTGGCAATTTGTGCATATAACTCCTGCTGTTTCCGACGCGCCTCATCCAGTTTAGCGACAACTTCCGCAGCATTTGGTTCGATTTGCAGCGCCATGCTATAAAAGACGATCGCACCTTCTAACTGTTTCTGTTTAGCTAAACTATTTCCTAAATTTAGATAAAACTCCGTTCCATCCAACTCAATTCCCAGCAATTTGTGGTAAATTTTCCCATTGGCTAGTACCTCAATACCTTGACAATAACTGAGAATTGTGTTTTCTAAACCCGATTCGCTCAGCTTCCGCAAAACATATCCCAATCTCTGATTAATTCCAGTCAAATTAGGCTCAATCTGAACCGCATGGAGATAAGCCGCAACAGCTTTATTCCAAGATTTTTCGCAAGTTAAGGCAATTCCCAAATTGACATAAAACCAAGGAATACTTGGATTTAATTCAATCGCTTTGTGGTAACAAATAATAGATTCTTGCCATAGCTTTTTTTGAGCCAAAGCTTCGCCTAAATAATTGTGTGCCCAAGCAGAATTGCCGTTAATATTAATCGCTTGACGGTAACAGTTAATTGCTGAATCAAACTCGCCCTTTTGCACCAAAACATTACCCAAACT
>CASBQF010000046.1 GCA_949127775.1 Oscillatoriales cyanobacterium PMM_0080 | reverse complement strand
GCGATCGGCTGCGATAGCAAAATAGCGATTGGCACTACCTTCACAGTCGTACTTCCTTACGTAGCGCTTTCCTCTAGAACTTAATTATTAAATAGTTAGATCCCCGCAAGCTTAAAGTGCTGTAGGTATCTCGGTATTCTGAGGGTGAAACAGTAGCAAGGTGCGGTGTGCTTCGGCCTATAATTAGCAAGCCCTAAGTAGGGTGTGCACTGCGCACCGATTGACTTTGACATCAAAATACGTAATGGTTGACTTTTTTGGCAGACATTGCACACGTTTCAATATGAGCCCGTGCGCAGTGCGCACCCTACAAACTCCAATCCTATTCCTTCTCGGTCAACTGTCAACTGAAAAGGCTTCTTTGTGTGCAGTGCGCACCCTACAAATCGGTTTTCTAATCAATCAAATTTTGGTAAAATCCACTCAACCGCCACCGCTAAATTTTCGGCAACAAAATCCGGTTTAGTATGGTGTTGATATTCGCCACTCAAGACACTTTCACCGTAACCAGTCTGCACCAAAATACCAGTACAACCAGCATTGTGAGCCATATCAACATCAGTCGCCTTATCGCCCACCATAAAACTATTTCGCAAATCTAAATCCTGTTTCCAAGCGGCGGCTACCAACATCCCGGTATTCGGTTTGCGCCAAGTTGTATAGCGTGCAAATTGTGGATTAGTTCCGCCTTCTGCTTCGCTTAAATAAGGACAATAATAAACAGCATCTAATTTTGCTCCGGCTTCATCTTTTAATAGCTGACTGAGGCGTTCGTGCAGCGCTTCTACGTGGCTAATGGGATAATAATTCCTCGCCGGGCCTGATTGATTGGAAACTAGACAGCAAAATATTTGTCGGTCATTTAATTTGCGTACAGCTTGTGCTACTCCGGGGATTAAATGCAAATCTTCTACTTTGTGGATGTAGCCGGCTTCAATATTTAACACGCCATCTCTGTCAAGAAATACTGCTCGTTTCATGGTTATTTGCTAATTGTTAGAGGAGATCATATCAATTCCGGTTACACTCCTTATGATAGGTCGGAGACGGCTTGGCTTTTGTCCCTACGCCCGATCAATTGTAGGGAAACGATACTGCCGTCTCCTCCTTGTCATTCTAAAATAGATTGTTTTCCCAGCCAATCGCGGAAACTATCATGATACAAACTATAGCAAATTTCTCCTCCAATTTCTTGCTTATTTAAGAACTCGATCCAATTATCTAACGCTTTTTCAATCTCGTATTCATCCTGAGCAATTATTTCGGATATCACACTGACAGACAAACCTGCTGTTGACTCTACCAAAACATTCAACACAGACAATTCAACTACCGATAAATCATCACCTTTCATCCGCAACCAGTGGTTTTGATAATAGGCTGCTAAACCGGGAGGAAGTTCAGAGAAAAGTGAGGACGTTTCTGCCAGATTAGCATCGGGCTGTGAATCCTGGGCAATCGCGGGTAACATCTGACTCAGATACATGAAATTGTTTTCGCTGTGAGTTGCGAGTTGTTGGGCCAATTCCGGTGCAGTTGAGAGGTATTGCTGAATGTAGTTAAGGGCATCTTCCCGATTTTGTGCGGGATAATCCCTTAAATCTAGGAGTTGAGAGGGCGCTTCAATTAACAAACCGGATTTTTCTTTGAGAAACGGGCGGCGGGCGAGGATAAAATAAGTGCGATCGCCCAAATATCTCGGCAGGTAAAACAGATTGGTGCTGGGTGGTTGAGAAGTGCGATCGATCGCGTCTAGAGTATCAATGACAATTATCAACCGTTGGCGATCCGCTAATTTATCGCTAATTTTCTGAAGCAACAAAGACAAAAACCAATTCCCGTCATTGGAGTCTAGATTTTGAAGTTGAGATTTTAACTTGACAATTTCGGCTGTTTCCCCATTGGCAAGTAGGTATTTGTCAATCAGTTGAGTGCAGACAGAAGCGAGAAATTCGTGCGATCGATTTTTGCGATCGACTCCAGCATTGTAATAGATACTGTCAGGATGGGCGGTGGCATATTGAGCGAGGATGGAACTCTTGCCGCATCCGGGAGTGCCGACAATTGTGAAATAACCGCGGCTGTGGGAGGCGAGAAAGTCGGAAATGGCAGAAAATACAAATTTGCGCCCGACAAAATTCTCGCTTTTTTCTCGCAGGAGTTGCTGAAATTCCGTTGGGTAAGCAGCGGTAGAGATGGGAGATGCCAGAGGTGAGAAATTCATGTTAGTGCCTCCATCCCTTCTAACCGCAGGAAATATATGCCGCCGGATTCGTCGCCTGCTACAATTGTCAGTCCATCGGGGGCGATCGCGCAACAGGCGATCGAACTTTCACCCGTGAAAGTGGCAATAACATTTCCAGTTGTTAAATCCCAGACTTTGATGGTCTTGTCCGATGAACCAGAAAGCGCCCGCTTGCCATCAGCAGTGATGGCTACTGCTTTTACCGAGTTGCTGTGAATTTTGAGAGTAAACAGTTCCTTTTGAGTTGTTAAATCCCAGACTTTGAGGGTTTTGTCTCTTGAACCAGAAATCGCCCGATTGCCATCAGCAGTGACAGCAACTGCATTTACCGAGTAGCTG
>CASBQF010000045.1 GCA_949127775.1 Oscillatoriales cyanobacterium PMM_0080 | reverse complement strand
GGCGGGCATTTTCCCAACTTCAAAAGAAAGTCCCGCCTCAACAGACAATCCAGCATCTAACTGTCCAAAAGCGCGCACCAACCCAAAAGCCAACACCACACCAGATTTAAGTTGCGGGTTAGTATCGCGGCGGATAGCGTAGCGGTAAGTCACGCCGAACAAAAAACCGCCCACAACTGCCATTAATCCTCTCAATCCAAAATTTAGGTCGATCGCCCTTACCTGCAAACCCGCCAGAAAATCCCACCACTGGGCTAGGATTAAGCTGTTAACCAGGGCGATCGACCCAAAACCAACCAAACAAGACAAAGCAGCAACAGCCCCTGCCTTCAAAGATTCTACCCGTTCAGCCGCACTAAAATTTGACAAATCCTTTACCGCGCCCTCATTCCAAAAATGGCTCAAATTGACTTATCATAAGGTTTGAAGTCAAATTGTACAATTTGTTGAATAAATACCTATGGATATTTTGTCACTCGGTTGGGTTTCGCTGCTAGTTCTGTTCTCCTTCTCAATTTCGATGGTAATTTGGGGCCGCAACGGTTTTTAGATTCCCAATAAGACATACGGTTGAAACCGCCGAGTCTTCAACCTGCGAAGGCCGGTTTTGTTTGACAAGACGCGGTTTCAACCCCCGAGTCTTCAACCCGCGCACCATCCGGGTTTTGTTTGTGTAGACGCGGTTTCAACCGCTTAGTTCAAAACATGACAGCCAAAAAAATATTAATGTTAGTCGGCGACTTTGTAGAAGACTACGAAGTAATGGTTCCCTTTCAAGCACTGCAAATGGTAGGCCACACCGTCCACGCCGTCTGCCCCGACAAAAGCGCAGGAGAAACTATTCGCACCGCAATTCACGACTTTGAAGGCGACCAAACCTATAGCGAAAAACCCGGTCATAACTTCACTTTAAACGCGACTTTCGACGAAATCAACGCCGCCGATTATGACGCTTTAATTATCCCCGGAGGGCGCGCCGCAGAATACATTCGCCTGAACGAAAAAGTGCTGAAAATTACCCGTTACTTTGCCAACAACAAAAAGCCGATCGCATCTATTTGTCACGGATTACAAGTTCTCACCGCCGCCGGCGTACTCGAAGGCAAACGCTGCACCGCATACCCCGCTTGCAGCCCCGACATCCTCCGCGCCGGCGGCAAATATACAGAAGTTCCCGTTACCGAAGCCGTAGTCGATGGCAACTTAGTAACTGCCTCCGCATGGCCTGCACATCCTAACTGGCTAGCTGAATTTCTGAAACTTTTAGGGACAAAGATCGAACATTCAGATAGTGATTAGTCATTAGTTATGAGTTATTGGTTATTGGTTATTGGTTATTAGACACGGCACTGCCGTCTCCTCTGCCGTCTCCTCCTACTGCCATCTCCCCGTAGGGACACGGCACTGCCGTCTCTTCCTACTACCGTCTCCCCGTAGGGACACGGCACTGCCGTCTCCTCCTACTGCCGTCTCCTCCTACTGCCGTTTCCGGGGAGTAATGTCATCTGCCTACCGGATATCTATAAAGTTAACAACAAATGTATCTAAAGATGGATTCAGACTCAGCTTTTAATTTATACATTAGTAGTTGTAAAGTTAGGAAAAAAAATTATGAGCATTGAAAATAGAGTCGAAGCAACCGCTAAGAATATTGAAGGCAAAATCCAAGAAGCTGTGAGCGAAGTTACAGGCGACCAAAAAGATAAATTAGAAGGTCAAGCCAAGCAGGACGAAGCATCAGCAATTCACATGAAAGAAGACCTCAAAGATAAAGCAAAAGAGATCGTAGACAAAGCTTAGTCACAGTATTTGCTAAAATTTTCCTGCCTACTCAATCCCGCAAACACACAGTTTGTGGGATTTTTTTTAGAGATACTTTTTGAAGGTTATCAAGATTCTTGGTGGCAAAATTCATCGACCAACCGCGCCTACAGATTCTACTAACTCATAGTGTAAAAGCATTAATTTTGTGGCGGAAATTGTTTCCATTGCATAAGTTGTGCCATCTTGATGAGAAAATTCTACCTCAAAAGCACTGCCATCAAATTCCATTACCACTGTTCCGACTTGTCCTTTAGATAATTTAATAATTTGTTTTGTTTCAAAATGGATTGCTTCTAAATCTTCTGTTAAAGCAACAATATCTAGGTCTTTAATTGTTTTCATTATTTTACCTCACTTTTTTACGGGATAACAACTTGTTAATCTGACGTGCTACTCATAGCGGTAATGTGCGCCATAAGCACCCTACATATAGAGATTATGTATGCGTAATATCCAATCCTGTAGCATCGGAATTAATATTACCCGAAATCAGGACACGGCAGTGCCGTTTCCCTACAATTAATCGCGGTAGGGAAACGGCATCTTGAGTGTCCTCCCCGATCATTCCGGCACAGCCGGAATTGATATTACCCGAAATCAGGACACGGCAATGCCGTTTCCCTACAATTAATGACGGTAGGGAAACGGCATCTTGAGTGTCCTCTATATTATTCCGGCGCAGCCGGAATTAATATTACCCGAAATCAGGATACGGCAATGCCGTGTCCCTATAATTAATGACGGTAGGGAAACGGCATCTTGAGTGTCCTCTATTTTGTAGGGAAACGGCACTGCCGTGTCCTCTGGTTTATCAACATTATTGATGGGTAATCGGTCAATCCGCCCTTTCTTTCAATACCAATGCTATCAAGGCCAAATTCCGCATACCAATAAAAAAGCTAGGGATCTGAATCCCTAGCTCGAAACATTGCACAATTAATTTTTAGAGTTAGCGCGGGGGGGTGGCTGGTTTCAAAACCATTCCCACCCGCTACCACCTAAATTAAATCAGAGTGATATCAGTTACCGTCAAACCTGGTTTGCCGTTGAAGTTTGCCAGTGTGATGGCTGCCCGAGGTCCAGCACCGTCAGGATCGTACAGTAAGCGACCCGTGTTGTTGTCTACGTTCAGTTGAGCTTCATAAACAAGGATTGGTTCAAGCGGCGCTCCAGGCTGCCCCTGATCGAGGTAAGAACCAGTGTCAATCACCAAGAACGCGTTAGAAGCAATTCGAGATGAGTTAGGAGTCTGTTGACGTAATTGGAAGCTACTTTGACTCAAGATTATCTTGTCTTGGCCGACGACAAAATCACCGATTTGGTCTGGGTTGGTAGCGACTGCCACGTTGCCGATGAGCTGGAGGCCCTCGCCAAAGTTGTTGTAGTAGAAGCTGTCATTACCCGCGCCGCCAATCAGGGTGTCTGCACCAGGCCCGCCCCCGAGAGAGTCGTTGCCGTCTCCGCCGAGCAACAAGTCTTCGTTAAAACCGCCCAACAGCGTGTCGTTTCCGGCACCGGCATCCAAGGTATCGTTTCCGTCAACTCCTGCGGTGAAAAGACTGGATGGGCCGCCGAACAAGATGTCGTCGCCAGCACCAGTAGTGATGACATCACTACCGTTGCTGCCAGTGATGAAGTTGGCGCCCACGTTATCGGTAATGATGTTTGGGGCTGTGCCAGTAAAGCTGACCCCAGTAGCATAGGAGATGGTGTCGTTACCGTCTAATGTGCCAATTATGCGATCGCGCTGGGTACCAAAGATGATTCTGTCATCTCCGGCGCCACCGTTCATCAGGTTGGTGACGGTGAAGGTGCTGCCAGT
>CASBQF010000044.1 GCA_949127775.1 Oscillatoriales cyanobacterium PMM_0080 | reverse complement strand
GGCAAAGCAGGCGCGAAAATGAAGGAAGATGACGGAGTAGAACATTTCCTTTCTTGCTGCGATCACGACAGTGTTCTGTTCTTCAGTGACAGGGGCGTAGTTTACTCTGTCAAAGCTTATCAAATCCCCATCTGTTCCCGGACTGCACGCGGTACTCCCGTAGTGCAACTGTTGCCGATTCCGATAGAAGAAAAAATCACTTCTATGGTGTCAGTCACAGAATTTACTAGCGAAGAATACTTGGTGATGTTGACTCGCGGTGGCTACATCAAGAAAACCGCACTTTCAGCCTTTGCTAACATCCGCACTAACGGATTAATCGCGATTTCTCTGGAAGAAGGCGACCAATTGCGCTGGGTGCGGAGAGCAAAAGTTGGTGACAGCATCATCATCGGTACGCGCCAAGGTATGGCGATTCATTTCCGCACCAATCACGAACAGTTGCGCCCTGTTGGCCGCGCGACTCGGGGTGTAAAATCAATGAAATTGCGATCGGGCGATGAGCTGATCAGCATGGACATCTTACCTAGTTCCATTGTTGCCGAAATTGCTGATACAGAAGATTCAGAATTGGAAGGAACAGATATTGCTCTGTTAGAAACGGGCGATTCGGAATTTGAAGGAGCAGAAATTGCTGAATTGGAAACCGAAGAAGCCGAAGTAGAAGACGAAGAATTAGAACTGCAAGCAGACGAAATTGAAGGCGAAGATGCCGAAGAAATTCCGACAGTTAGCAGCGAAATTCCTTCGGTGTTGGTAATCACCATCAACGGTTACGGTAAGCGCGTTCCAGTTTCTCAATTCCGCCTTCAAAGACGGGCTGGTAAGGGATTGACTGCTACTAAATTCAAGTCGAAAAAGGGCAAAGATGAGGTAGCTGCGCTGCGAATTGTCAACGAAAATGACGAGTTGATGATCATTACCAATCGAGGTATTATTATCCGTCAGGCTGTGAGCGCAATTTCTACTCAATCGCGCACAGCAACCGGTGTGCGGGTGCAGCGGTTGGATGAGGATGATTCGATCGTAGCTGTGGCTTTGGTGCCGCCTGTGGGTGAAGAGTCGATCGAAGAAGCTGCATCTGAGGAATCTCAGGAAGCAGCAGAAGAGTAAAGGTTAATAGTTTGTAGGGTGCGCTTCGGTGCACCTTACTGCTGTTGAATGATTAAATTGGACTCGGCGGTTGAAACCGCGTCTATACAAACGATGTCCGCCTCCGCGGACTCAAGAATCAAGCTAAAATGCGATCGTCCTACTCAGAAGTCTTTCCTCAAAAGTCAAAGATTTTTTTCGGTGATATAATCATGAGTCAAGTCCAAACCAAACTGCTAACTGATACCTGGGTTACGGCGACTTGGGACGAATATATAGAAATCATTAAACAGCCGGAGTACGATCGCGCAAAATGCTACTACTACAACGGACAGTTGAGGATTGAAATGGCAGCAGTCGGGCCAGATCATGCTGATGACAACGGAATTATCGTCATCTTAATCAATTTATTTGGCATTGCTAAAGGTATAAAAATGAGACTGCTGGTCAACTGTAGCTACGCCAAAACGGGTGTCAGAGGCGCTCAACCTGATGCTTCTTACTACATCGGAGACCGGGTGCAAACGGCACCTCGCGGCAGTTCTGTCGTGAATTTAGATAGCCTAGTTTCCCCAGATTTAGCGATCGAAATTGCCGACAGTTCTCTCGTTGATGATTTGGGTACAAAAAGAATGATTTATGAAGAATTAGGAGTGTCTGAATATTGGGTAGTAGACGTACAAAAAGCGCAAGTTATTGCTTTCAAAATAATTGCTAACCGGGGAAGCGAACGGCTGACGGAATCTCAAGTTTTGCCGGGGCTAAAAGTTGCTTTGTTAGAGGAAGGTTTGCGCCGCAGTCGCCAGACGGACAATACAGAAGTAGGCAACTGGTTTTTAGAGGAAGTTAGTAGTTTGTAGGGTGTGCACAGCGCACCGGCTGATTTTGAAGCTAGAAACCCGGTTTCTACGAGTTTTGTATTTAGTAACGAGAAATCTAGAAAGAAACCGGGTTTCTGATATCTGCGCCTCTCCGGCATTTCACTTATTGACAATCGCTCCGATAATTGCTATAGCATAATATAATCAAAAAGTTAATAGCAAAAGTCTGTAAAAATGCCTTATTTAACAGCAGCAAACGACATCAAAGCACTCATTGCTAAATTCTGCCAAGCTAAAATCCTGTGGGTGGATACAGAAATCGCTGACTATAAGTCCAACCCCAGATTATCTCTGATTCAGGTGTTAGCTGACTCCACAGATTCGACGGGAGATGCCACTTTTCTACTAGATGTCTTGGATAAACCTGAATTGGCAAAAGATTTCATCAACCAAATCATGGTCAATCCAGATATTGAAAAAGTATTTCACAGCGCCAGCTATGACATCAGATTTCTCGGCAATGACGACGCCAAAAATGTCACTTGTACATTGCAAATGGCGAGAAAAATTCCAGCTTACATTCTGCCCTTACCTAATCGACAACTTAAAACATTAATAGAAACACTTTGCGGCATTGCTTATGTAGATAAAACAGAACAAAGTGGAGATTGGGCAAAACGTCCCCTGACTGAGAAACAGCTAGAATATGCCAAGATGGACGCGGTTTATTTAGCTAGAGTACATCGCCGCCTGCTAGAAATCCTTGCCCAATGTTACCCCGAACCCGCAACGG
>CASBQF010000043.1 GCA_949127775.1 Oscillatoriales cyanobacterium PMM_0080 | reverse complement strand
GTTGCCATTTTCTCATTTTGAAGTATCTGAGTTTCTTGCTCAGATTTCAATTGTTGTAGCAAATGATTTACTTTCTGAATCAGTTGGTTTAGCGAAGCTGCTAATACTCCCACTTCATCGGTGCTGGTAACTGGTACTTGCAACTGAAAATTAGATTCTTGGGTGACTTGTTGAGCGATTTTGGTTACAGCGGCGATCGGTTTGGCGATCGCCCGACTGGTGTAGCTGGCCAGCAGTGCTGCAACGACGATCGACAATACGATACTACCGACAATTATTCGCACCCGCAGCTCCTGAGCTTGCAACAGAGAGTTCCGCACTGCATCTTCTTGTTCTTGGGCGCGATCGATAATTTCTGTTAAATCATTGGCAATCCTATCTAGTTGCAACCCTATTTGATCTCGATCCAAATTTAACAGCAACTTCCGCTTAACACTTGTTTTATTTGGATTTTGTGGCAAATTACTAATTTTTTCATCAACTTTTTCTAGCTGGTCAATGTAATTAGACAGTACCGAATCATACGTTTTTATGAAGTCTTGTAAACCTTCTAGCTGTGCCAGATTTTTCTGACTTTTAAGTTCAGATAGTGACAACTTAAAACTGTAGGTATTGTTTTGTAGCTCTTGGTATTTGCTGTCAAACTTTTTTGGCTGTTCGAGCGAATGACTGAGCCGTTCTTGGCTATTTTGCGTTCGCAGCAAAGCCACCTGCAAGTTATTTAAAAGCCGACTTTCTCGATTGATGTGTACTTGATTGTTAGTTTTGCGATAGTAATGATTGCCGGCCAGCATCCCGACGGTTGTTCCCCCAATCGCAACACAAAGAGCCAGCGCGTAGCCACGGCAGATTTTGTCACCAATACTGAGGTTTCCGAAGGAATGGGCTATTTTATCGAAATAATTCTGCCTGGGAGGCTGGCTTTCTTTGATATTATGTTCGTAAGAGGTGGGGAGTTCTTCTGAAGGCTGATTGAGATGTTTGAACTGCATAGATGCGAACCTACGAATAATTCACGCACTGACAATTTAGTTTAACTTAACTCGCAGTTGATTTGATAGTACCACATTCATACTCAATCTGATGATTTTTAGACATCTAGGTAGCCTAGCTATTTTTATGGTTTTCGCCACCCACTTACCCTTATTGTTTTCTGACCTGTCGTTTAAGCTTGGTGTCTTATGTGTATCGGCGGTTATTCTACCTGTGGTATACTATTATTTTACTCTACTTTAGTAGAATACCGGAAGATTTGAGAATGCAATCTCAACTAGATAATATATAAACCAAGCAAATATAAAGCCGTCCTAGAAGGACGGGGCTTTTACCCAAGTTTTCGGTAAAAATCAAAGTATTGCCCTTTTACTTGTCGCCCCTCATGCCTTTGCCACGCCTGTTAACCTTAATTGCTGCTTTTTGCCTCACCCTGGGGCTGATTATTGGGCTGGTGAGTTCCTTAACTGGGCTTTATAGTCAAGTTGCATGGTCTGCATCTCCCCTGCTAGCTAATTTGCTTATTTTCCTGATAATTGTACTTTTAGGAACGCTAATTTTTGCGCTATTCTACTATTTTAGGCTGCTGCAACGCCCTGGCAAAGTAAAAGGAAAACGGGCAATTAATCCCAAGATTCCTATTGTCAAAAGTGAAGCTGCTTCCGAAAATCTCAAAGCAATTCGGCAGCAAGTCGATCGCATTCAAGACGAAGTAGCGCGCCAAGCTTTGCTGTTGAGAGCACGCGAAATTGAAGCTAGCATGGCTCGCGGTAGCGTTCGGGTAGTTGTGTTCGGTACCGGTTCTGCGGGCAAAACATCCGCTGTAAATGCGCTGGTGGGGCGGATGGCGGGACAGGTGGGCGCGCCGATGGGAACTACCGAAGTTGGAGAAACTTACACTCTGAAATTGAAAGGAATCGATCGAGAATTAGCAATTACCGATACACCGGGAATTTTGGAAGCGGGAGTAGCGGGAACTTACCGAGAAGAATTGGCTAGACAGTTGGCCGCCCGGGCAGATTTGATCTTATTTGTTTTGGACGGCGATTTGCGAAAATCTGAGTATGAACCGCTGCGGACTTTGGCAGAAATTGGCAAAAGGTCGATCGTGGTGTTTAATAAAGTTGACCTTTATCCCGACAGTGACAGAGACGAAATTGTCGATCGGCTTCAGCAGCGAGTCAAAGGTTTTGTATCAGCAATGGATGTAGTTCCCATTAGCGCAAATCCGCAAAAAGTTGTACTAGAAGACGGCACAATATTTCAGCCAGACCCAGATATTATGCCATTAATTCGGCGCATCGCAGCGATTTTGCGAGCCGAAGGCGAAGACTTAATTGCTGATAATATTTTGCTGCAATCCCAGCATTTGGGAGACCAAGCGCGCAAGTTAATTGATGATCAAAGGCGCAGGCAAGCTGATAAAGTAGTAGAGCGATTTCAGTGGATTGGAGCTGGCGTAATTGCCGTAACGCCTTTGCCAGTTGTGGATTTACTGGCAACAGCAGCAGTTAACGCTCAAATGGTAGTAGAAATTGCCAAGATTTACGGCTGCGAATTAAATATCGATCGCGCCAAAGAATTGGCATTATCTCTAGCAAAAACTCTGGCAAGCTTAGGAATAGTTGAAGGCGTAATTCAAGTAGTTTCCAGGGCGTTGCAGTTAAGTGTAGCCGGGTTTGTCCTCGGCAAAGCAATTCAAGCAGTCAGCGCCGCTTATTTAACCAGAATTGCCGGAAAAAGTTTTATTGAATATTTCCGCCACGATCAAGATTGGGGCGATGGTGGCATCGCCGAAGTCGTACAAAGGCAGTTTCAACTAAATCGGAAAGACGAGTTTGTCAAGGCTTTTGTCAAAGATGCGATCGCCCGCGTTGTCGAACCTCTGAACATTTATCAGCAGGAATCGGAACCAGAATTAGAAATGTCAGCAGAATTGGAACCACAACCTCTGTATCAGCCGGAGTACGAAGATTGGGAAACCTACAGCAACAAGCGAAAGGATGAGTGGTAAAACGCAAGTCTCGTAGGGGCTGGTTCAATACGGTTTACTTAACACTATTTATGCCCCGGAGATCCCCCTAAATCCCCCTTAAGAAGGGGGACTTTGAGAGCATTCTTATCCCCCCCTTATGAAGGGGGGTTAGGGGGGATCTGCCTTAAGTAAACCGTATTGATTTATATCTATTTAATTGGACACTAAGTAATTACTAACTTCGTCCTAACAATAAATAAACGATCATTTCTCCTTTACCTTTAATCTCAATTGCGCCGCGCATTGTAAACGCAAATTTATCTTTTAAACGCTCATAAACCGCAGCAGTCACCTGAATTTTCCCGGGAATACCGTTTGATTCCATCCGATGAGCAACATTCACTGTATCCCCCCACAAATCGTAACTAAATTTAGTTAAACCAATGACTCCCGCCACCACTCCACCAATATTTATGCCAATGCGGAGACTAAAGCTGTGATTGTTTTTGGCATTGAAATGAGTGACAGCCGCTTGCATATCTAATGCCATTTGGGCGATCGTCTCTGCGTGATTTTCCTGCGGTTCCGGCAAACCACCGACTACCATGTAAGCATCACCAATAGTTTTAATTTTTTCCAAACCGTGCTGTAACGACAACTGGTCAAACTGACTAAAAATTTGATTCAAAACTTTCACAGTTTCCGTCGCAGTCTTGTCAGATGCAAAATTCGTAAATCCGACCAAATCTGCAAATAAAACGCTAACATCCGAAAAGCTATCAGCAATTGTACTTTGTCCATCCTGCAAGCGATCCGCAATCGGTTTTGGCAAAATATTTAATAGTAAATCTTCTATTTGTTCTTTCTGAAATTTTGTTGTTTCCAACAGCAACCGCGCTTCAATTTCTGACTCTTCCCGAAAGGCAATTTCTCGGCGATACATCTGATTTTTTTCCATCAGTTGCATTTCTAGTTCCCTCAGCCGCAATTGATTTTCAACCCTAGCTACCACCTCTATGGGTTCAAAAGGTTTAGTAATGTAGTCCACACCGCCAGCATTAAAGGCTTTCACTTTATTAGAAACTTCTACCAAAGCACTCAGAAAAATAATCGGAATGCTGCGAGTGCGATCGTTAGATTTCAAGCGAATACAAACTTCGTAACCATCCATAGCAGGCATCATAATATCCAGCAAAATTAAGTCAGGCTGAGTCAAATCTACAGAATCTAGTGCTAGTTTGCCACTAGATGCAACTGTTACTTGATAGCCTTTTCTTGATAATATTCGTTCCAGTAATGCTAAATTGTTAAGACTGTCATCAACAATTAAAATACTACCCTTAACTTTTTGAGAATATGATTGATTCATCGGCTTACTACGGGCTAGTTAAATTTAAGAATTGTTGACTGTTAGCCAATACGGTTCACTTAACACTATTTATGCCCCGGAGATCCCCCTAAATCCCCCTTAAGAAGGGGGACTTTGAGAGCTTTTTTATCCCCCCTTTTTTAAGGGGTGTGCCAGGGAGATCAGTCTTAAGTAAACCGTATTGGACTGTTAGCTGTTGACTGTAAGTCTAAAAAATTACCGATAGCGCTTCTGTGTTTGTCGGAAATCTACTCGATTTTAGTATGCCAATACTAGGGTAGCGGATTTGATATTACGCACGGATGCGTCGAAACCGACTTTTTTCAAAAAAATACTTTATTCTAGAAAGACAGGAAGAGTAAAAAAACTGTTTCTGAATCCAGAAATTCACCCTTTACTTAAATTTATACTAATTTATCAGGGACTGCCAAAGCTTAGTTAAAACTTCATATTGCAGTAAATTCGATCGCCCTCGGCGTCGATTGATTGACTAGCAAGTTGATTCACTGCTTGCTACCCGTTGAAACCAAAAATATCCCAGGAGTCCCACGGCTGCTGAAATTTGCACTACAAAAGAGACGGCTAAGACACCTTGGAGAGGTGATTTTTGCCAAATTTTGACGCCAGCCGGATTCAAAAGTCCGATCGACATTGCGGGCGATCGAGAAATGGGCTTGATTTTTTGATCGCATACTTTTTGAGTTTAGAATGCTACATTATGTTGAGAAATTTTACAATAGTTTACACATTGGGATACTGCGGAAGGATCAAGTAAAACTATGCTTAGAGCGATCGGATCGAACACAATTTTGATACGATCTAAGATAAACAAAAAATTAGCTATTGTCCGTCAGGGTAAAAACAATGAGCGATCGACCAATCATTCTCGGTATTGTCGGAGACAGCGCAGCAGGCAAAACCACCCTGACGCGAGGAATAGCCCAAGTATTGGGGCCAGAAAATGTCACTGTGATTTGCACGGATGACTATCACCGCTACGACAGAAAGCAGCGCGCCGAAATCGGACTCACAGCACTGCATCCCGACTGCAATTACCTCGACATCATGCAGCAGCACCTCAGCCTCCTGCGCACCGGCCAAGCAATTCTCAAACCCATTTACAACCACCACTCAGGTACATTTGACCCGCCGGAATACATCAAGCCCAGTAAATTTGTAATCGTTGAAGGTTTGCTGGGTTACTCAACTCGTGCAATCCGCGATTCTTACGATGTAAAAGTGTATCTCGCTCCCCCAGAAGCACTGCGAACTCAGTGGAAAGTTAAACGCGATATTATGAAGCGCGGTTATACAGAAGAACAGGTGCTTGCGGAAATGGAAAAGCGGGAACAGGATTCAGAAGATTATATTCGCCCCCAGCGCAAATTTGCCGACGTTGTAGTTAGTTTTTACCCGGAAGAAGCGGACAAAGAATCAAATTTAAGCGTCCGTTTAGTGCTGAGACCGACAATTCCTCACCCTGACTTTAGTAAGATTTTAGGTAAAGGCAGCGATAGTTTTCAGCCTGCAATTCGCCTAGGACTCGATCGGGATATGGGCAAACCGGTGGACGTGTTGGAAGTACACTCCCACGCTACTAGCGAACAAGTAAACGAACTAGAAAAGATTTTGTGCAACGAAATGCCGCACCTGCGGGGATTTTGCAGTGCCCAAGGCAACCCGGAAATTGGTAAACTAATTGGCACAACTGGCGAAACTTTGCAAAGTTACCCGCTAGCTTTAACGCAGTTGCTAGTTGCATATCACATGATGAAAGCAATACAAGTTTATTAGTTATTGTAGGGTGCGTCAGGGGGGGAATTATTAGCTTATAGTCAAAACATTCTGCCCTGACGCACCCTACAAACTGGCTGGCGAAATTTTAACTCTATTATTTTTGTCACAATTGAGGGTAAATCGTCAGTGCTCGCAAAGTCGGATTAGCAGTCGCTAATTGCATCGAGACTGGCAACTGACTTTGAGGTGCGGGCAGCATTTCGCCTCGGAAGTCCAGAAGGGTGACGAGCAGCAGATAGCCAAGTGCTAATGCGATAGAAATCACGCCCGTGATAATAGCAATAATTTTGGAACGTTCCATTTTTAGATAATTTTAAGTGCAGCTAATATTGAGTTTAACATTAAAAAGAACAATTTTCACTCTCTGTTATGTAATAGAATATAATCAGGTGCTACTTATTTATATGACAAAAATGGAACCTCTTATAGATGCGTCGAATCCCACCGAGATGCCGGGAGCTACCCCAGTGGTGGAAACATTTAATCTGGGGAAGTTCTACCGTACTGGCTTCTGGATGAACGAAAAGATTGAATCGCTCAAAAGTTGCACTCTGACTGTCTCTGAGGGGGAAACTTTCGGGTTGTTAGGACAAAATGGAGCGGGAAAAACTACGCTGCTGAAGACTTTGCTGGGAATAGTGCGGCCGACTTCTGGCAGGGCGCTGTTGTTGGGGAGGCCTTTGGGCGATCGCACTGTGAAGCAACGAATCGGCTATTTGCCAGAAAATCCCTACTTTTACGATTATCTCACGGGCTGGGAATTTTTGCAATTTGTGGCGGGCTTATTTCAAATTCCTGCTGCGATTCAGCGACAGCGAATTCCACATTTGCTAGACTTAGTTGGGCTAGCTCAATCGGCGGCAATTAAAAAACAGTTGCGCCAGTATTCTAAGGGAATGTTGCAACGAATTGGCATGGCTCAAGCTTTGATTAATAATCCAGATGTGGTATTCTTGGATGAGCCGATGTCTGGTTTAGATCCGATGGGACGCTATCAGATGCGGGAGATCATTTTATCGCTGAAAAGTCAAGGGAAAACGATTTTTTTTAATTCGCATATATTGTCGGATGTGGAGAAGATTTGCGATCGGGTGGCAATTTTGGCTCGCGGTGAGTTAATCTGTGTTGGTGCGATCGATCAACTTTTGGGTAATACTGAAACTTAC
This sequence comes from Oscillatoriales cyanobacterium PMM_0080, assembly GCA_949127775.1. GTDB lineage: Bacteria > Cyanobacteriota > Cyanobacteriia > Cyanobacteriales > Microcoleaceae > Microcoleus. Next base: position 693 of record CASBQF010000043.1, on the reverse strand, counting down.
CGAGTTGAAGGTAAGGGCGGCCATTTGAATATCCTGAAAAAATGGATCCCGGATATGGAAGTTGATAATGATTTGTGGTACGGTCATTTGCAGGGCGATCCGAAGCAGTTTATGTCTAGTCTGAGCGCCACGGGAGGGCAGTTAATTGGGATGAATTTGGCTAAGCCTTCTTTGGAAGAGTTTTTTATGCAGCAATTGCAAGAAAAAGGGATTTATTCGAGTAGTTGAAGTAGGGAAACGGCACTGCCGTGTCCGGCTGTTTTGTTATGTAGGGAAACGGCACTGCCGTGTCCGGCGCGGGGATTGTGGACACGGTAATGTCATTTTGGGCGTGGGGAATATGGAAACGGCAGTGCCGTTTCCCTACCGGGAATATGGACATGGGAATGTCATTTTTGGCGCGGGAATATGGACACGGTAATTCCGTTTTTCACAAGAAATATGGACACGGCAGTGCCGTTTCCCTACGGGGGATATGGCGCGGCAATGTTATTTTTGGCGTGGTAATATGGACACGGCAGTGCCGTTTCCCTACCGGGAATATGGAATATCCTGCGGCAAATCTGCTGTAAATTCCTGCACATTACCCAACAATGGTAGCTGCGGATGACTGCAAATCTGTTCTGGATAATTCCACACTTTCAAATACTCACAAACTTCAGAAATAATCGCATTTGCTGCATCCAAATCCCC
>CASBQF010000042.1 GCA_949127775.1 Oscillatoriales cyanobacterium PMM_0080 | reverse complement strand
GTCCCTACAATATTATTTTCGGTAGGGACACGGCACTGCCGTCTCCTCTATATTATTCCTGAATTCTTTTTAGGTCAGTAGGGACACGGCACTGCCGTCTCCTCTATATTATTCCTGAATTCTTTTTAGGTCAGGACACGGCAGTGCCGTCTCCCTACAATCCCCCGTATAAATACTGATAAGGGCAGTTTATCGGTACATATAAATATCCTGAATTACAAATCTGAGAATTTAACGCAAGACTTCATATAAAATTAATAAGCATCTGCTGAAGCGCCTAGTCTCAAAACAACCAGTAACTGGAAGACTGACGCCAAAATAGCTTATAATTCTTAGGTTCTGGCTTTTCACTACTTTAGTCAGCGCGATCGGAATTATTCTCAGATTTTTAAAGTTTTGTAACATTTATAGGTAATGCCAATGGCTCAAATCCTACTCCAGACCGTTTGGTTAATACCTTGCTATCCACTCATCGGCGGAGTTCTGTCGATACTGTGGTTTCCGGCTGTCACCCGCCGCACGGGGCCAAGACCATCTGGTTATGTAAACGCTATATTCACACTCTTCTCTTTCGTACACGGCGTTATCGCCCTCACAGCTATCTGGAACCAACCAGCGCAACAGCAGTTCATTCCCTGGCTAAATGTCGCAGGTTTAGACTTAACCATTCCTGTAGAAATCTCTAGTGTCACCGTCGGGGCGACAGTTTTGATTACCGGACTGAACTTTTTGGCGCAGATTTATGCCATCGGTTATATGGAAATGGACTGGGGCTGGGCTAGGTTCTTTTCCCTGATGGGGCTGTTTGAAGCGGGGATGTGCGGCTTAGTCTTGTGCAATTCCCTGTTTTTCAGTTACATGATTTTGGAAGTTCTCACGTTGGGGACTTATCTGCTAATCGGACTGTGGTTCAATCAGTCTTTGGTGGTGACAGGAGCCCGCGATGCTTTCTTAACCAAGCGGGTGGGAGATTTATTCCTGTTGATGGGAGTAGTCGCAATTCTGCCGCTGGCTGGAACTTGGAATTTTGACGAGTTGGCTGTGTGGGCCCAGACTGCAAACCTTGACCCCACTGTGGCGACGCTGTTGGCCTTGGCTTTGATTGCCGGGCCAATGGGCAAATGCGCTCAGTTTCCCTTGCACCTGTGGCTGGATGAGGCGATGGAGGGCCCTTTGCCTGCAACGATTTTGCGGAATACCGTCGTTGTGGAAACCGGCGCTTGGATTTTGATTAAATTGCAGCCGGTGATTGCTTTGTCGCCGATCGGACTAAAGACAACTATTATTGTAGGTGCAGCGACTGCCGTTGGTGCTTCCTTAATTGCGATCGCCCAAATCGACATCAAGCGTACGCTTTCCTATATAGTCAGCTCATACATGGGCTTAGTATTTATCGCCGTCGGTACTGGACAAGCCGAAACTGCCCTGACATTAATCTTTGCTTACAGCTTAGCAATGGGTTTGTTGGTAATGAGCATCGGTTCGGTAGTCTGGAACAGCATCACTCAGGATGTCCGTTCTCTCGGTGGTTTGTGGGGAAAACGTCCGGTATCCGCAATCTCGTTTCTTGTCGGTAGCGCTGGATTGGTTGGACTTCCGCCCTTCGGCTGTTTCTGGGCTCTAGAAGAATTCACATCAGCACTTTCAGAAACTCACCCTTTCTTGTTAGGAATAGTTTTGTTTGTCAACGGTGTCACTGCTTTTGGCTTAGTGCGCGTCTTCGGCTTAGTTTTTGGTGGAAAACCAAAGCAAATGACCGAACGTTCCCCAGAAGTTCACTGGCCTTTCATCTTACCAATGACTATTTTAATGGGCTTTACTTTGCACGTTCCGCATTTCTTGGCAGCGTGGCAATTGTTACCTTTGGCGACTTTGAATTATACTGCAACTGGACTGCTAGTTTTGTCAAGTGCGATCGGCATCGGTGCAGGAGCATTTATCTACCTCAATGAGAAATGGGAAAAACCAGTGCGAATTGGTTCTCAAGCCCTGCAAGACTTTTTTGCCTACGACTTTTACACGGCCCAACTTTACCGCGTTACGGTGATATTTGCAGTCGGTTTAGTGGCTCAAATTGTCTCTTGGGTCGATCGCAATATTATTGACGGATTCGTTAATCTCATCGGTTTTGCAACAGTTTTCGGCGGGCAAAGCCTCAAGTATAACGTTAATGGTCAAACTCAATTTTACGCCTTGACAATTCTCTTCGGAGTTGGACTTTTGGGACTGATTGTAAGCTGGCCACTATTAGCTCGCCTGTCGCTGATTGTAGGCGGATAAACAAGAGTTTTTAGTTTGAACTCACTGTTAACTGTTAACTGTTAACTGCCAACCATCAACTGCCAACCATCAACCGTTTAAATTATGCTTAGTGCCTTGCTCTGGTTGCCCGCGTTGGGCGCTGCTGTAGTCGGGTTCCTACCCGGAAACATGAATGGAATGCGCCTGCGTTCAATAGCCTCAGCTTTTGCTGCTGCTGTTTTTCTGTTAAATATCTTCCTGCTGACTCAATTCGACCAAGCCAATTCAGGACTCCAATTTCAAGAATATTTGCCTTGGATTCCGCAGTTAGGTTTAAGTTACAACTTAGGCATCGATGGCTTATCTTTACCGCTGTTAGTTTTAAGTTCATTACTAACGCTATTAGTCATTTATGGCACTGGCGAAGCGGTGGCTCGTCCACAGCTTTACTACGCCTTGATTTTGCTAATTAATGCAGGTGTAGCCGGAGCTTTGATGTCTCAAAACCTACTGCTGTTTGTACTTTTTTACGAACTAGAATTAATCCCTTTTTACCTATTGATTGCGATTTGGGGTGGCAAGCAGCGAGAATACGCTGCTATGAAGTTTCTAATCTACACGGCTATTTCAGGACTTTTAGTCTTAGCAGGATTTTTAGGTGTTGCTTGGCTGAGTGGCTCTTTAAACTTCGATTACAGTGCGATTCATACTCAGGATTTATCCTTCAAAACACAATTGATACTGTTAACAGTTGTGCTACTTGGGTTGGCTATTAAAGTTCCCTTAGTACCCCTACATACCTGGCTACCTGATGCTTACGTCGCAGCTTCACCAGCAACAGCAATTCTGCTGGGTGGCGTTTTGGCGAAGTTGGGAACTTACGGCTTAATCCGGTTCGGCTTGCAGATGTTTCCCGAAACTTGGGCGATTGTTGCTCCCGGTTTATCGATTATCGGGACTGTGAGCGTCATGTACGGGGCTTTGACTGCGATCGCCCAAAAGGACATTAAGCGCATGGTAGCCTATAGTTCGATCGGGCATATGGGATACATCCTCGTTGCTTGCGCCGCCGGCACCAAAATCGCCTTAATCGGTGCAGTCGGCCAAATGGTCAGCCACGGCTTAATTTTAGCGTTACTATTTTACTTAGTAGGCATCATCGAAGCCAAAGTCGGCACACGAGATTTGGACGTGCTCAACGGCTTGATGAACCCAATGCGAGGTTTACCCACAGCTAGTTCCCTATTAGTTTTAGGCGGCATGGCAAGCGCCGGAATTCCCGGTTTAGTAGGTTTTGTTTCCGAATTTTTAGTATTTCAGGGCAGTTTTGCAGTCTTTCCAGTTCAAACTTTAATCTGCATTCTCGCCTCTGGTTTAACAGCAGTTTACTTTGCCATTCTGCTCAACCGCACCTGTTTTGGGAAGTTGGATAATGCCACGGCTTACTATCCTGCTGTCACGTTTGCCGAAAATATGCCGGCGTTGGTTTTAGCGGGCATCATTTTTGTATTGGGAATTCAACCCGCTTGGCTGCTGAAGTGGAGCGAATCGACTACAAATGCGATCGTTGCTACTCTGCCGACGGACAGAAATTCTCAAGTAGCTATTAGCTATCAGCAGTCACCAGTCATTAGTCAGCAGTCATCAGTCATCAGTCAGTAGACATCGACCATATTTCTTGTGGAACAGGCAGGATGCCTGTTCTTGACAAGCTTTTTGCGAGATGTCTAGTAGTCATCAGTCATTACTCACTATCCAGGGGTATTTCATTCTGGAAAAAACGAGGGTTTTGTAGGGGTAGTGGATGGTGCGTGCCTACCCCCTCACCGAAGAGTTGTTGGTCATTTAAGGCATCGGGGCAACCACGGGGGGATTGCCCCTACAAAGAATGAAATAGTCATGACTAACTACCCCTCACCGATGATGAAATTTGTTCCTGGTATTCTTGTGGCACTTCGCGCCGCAATCGCGCCATTCCTTCTATGGGATGCTGTTGATGGCACAATCAGCAGTTGGTTCATTATCGGTTACGTGGTTGGGTTTTTATCAGATATTTTTGACGGCATTATTGCCAGACGCATCGGCGTTAGTAATGCACAATTACGTCAAGCTGATAGTTGGGCTGATGTCTGCTTCTACATCTGTGTATTTGCCAGTGCATGGCTGGTGCACAAAGATGTGGTAATGGCCTTTCGAGTACCGCTGCTGGCTGTTGTTTTTGTACAGTTAGCATGGTGGATTGTAAATTTGGTAAAATATGGTAAACCAGCCAGCTACCACACCTACTCCGCTAAATTTTGGGGACTAACTCTGTTCATTGCTACTGTTGCTCTTTTCGGCTTTAAATATGCTGGAATTCCCCTGTGGCTAGCTATTATTTCTGGCATCATTCATACTGTAGAAGAGATTGCTATGACACTGATATTGCCAGAGTGGAAGCATGATGTTTTGAGTATCTTTCATGCTATGCGGTTGCGTCAAGAATTGATTTCTGATTCCCTTAATAACGACTGAATTCGAGTTTAGAACAAAAGTCGGTTTTTGTGGGACAGGAAGATCAGAATCCAGGGTTCAAATTGTCCAAATAATATTGCTATTCATTAGGAGAAACTAAAAATGGTACAAACCCCTACTAAACCAGCAACTAAACTCCCTCCTTCCAAGCACGAATTTGCCGAAATAATTCACAGGCTAGAAGCTGGCGGTGCGATGATTCCAGATACCCCCGAAAATCTGATGCAAATTATCGCGATTTGGAAAGCCTACGCGGTGCCGATGGACTTCTATTGGCGGGATTTGCTTTACATCGCTGAACGGGTATTTTTACAACCGCTTCCCTTCTTTAAATACTTCTTACCCCAAGAGTATTTAGACTTGCAAAATCACTATTCAGGTGACGGTGCAGATTTGCGACTTTGGCGCGGTACTGGAAGCGCTCACCCTGAACTTTTGGAGTTCATGGAGAAGGGAGAAACTGGGAAAATGCCGCGATTGTTTCATCATTTGTGGCACGATCGCATTAATATGGAATTTGCCGAAGAGTGCATGAGAGGAATGCTTTGGCACCGCGGCTTGTACGTGCCGACGAATCAATTCGATCCTTACTTGGACACTGACGAATATAAGGCTAATGCCGATCGGGCAATTAAAGCTTATTTCAAAAAAGACCCATTCATGCTGGGCCTGCACAAAGCATTCCCCGAAATGTTTTTAGAACAATGCCGCCAAATGTCTTATTACAGCAACCTCGGTTTATTCTGGGAAGTAATGGCACCAGTGTTTTTTGAAGTGTCAGACTTGTACGACGAAGGCAAAATTACCACAGTCCCGCAAGCGATGGATTTCCTGGTAAATGGCATATTTGCGATCGCCGGAAGGCCCATTTATCACCACGTCCAAATCGATGGCGAAACCTACGAAATTATCCCCAAATCCAAAGGTTTCACTTGGCTGTACGAAGCAGCATTACCTTATATTGAAGCTGTGTTTTACCGCACTACACCATTCCGGGGAACAAAATCTTACAACGCGCAAGCAAAAGAAGTTCCTGACGATCAAAAAGACTTCCACTACGGAGTTTTGTATGCAGACAAATTCCCCGTAGGTACGGCGGGAATTCCGCCGACTTTGCTAGCACAAGATATGCTGCACTTCTTGCCGCCTTATTTGATGGATTTCTACAAACAGCGCTGTCGGGGCGAGGATGATATCCTGAATCAAATTGGGGTGACATTTCAGCGATCGATGTATTGTGTAACTTCGGCGGTAATTCACGCGCTGCGGGCGGCGCTTCTATATCCTTTGGATGACCCAAATCCGAAGCATTTGAAGGCGAATCGGGCGTTTTTTGAGTCTCAGATCGATCGCTTCTGTCGCCCCGAATACGGCATGAAATACGCTGCGAAGTTGAAGGATATTCAGACTTCGGATTATAGGTAAACGATGTTTGTGAAGGCATCTTAGCTAAAAAGTCCGTCAGTCCGCCAGTCCGCCAGGGGTTTAAACCCCTGGCTCAAAGAAGACAGTCGGTTTCAACCGACTGAGAAAAATCAGAGTTTTTTTGATCAGTTTCAAAAGTGGTATAATATTAGATCAGTTAGCATCAGAATTATTCATCTTTCTCTTCTCTTCCTCTGCGTTCTCTGCGCTCTCTGCGGTTAAATCAATCCGATCTAACAAATAACCAATAACCATGAACAGCAAAGACGTAGCAAAATATATCGAAGCAACCGACGGGATTTCCAAACCTTGGCTATTGGTGCAATTGCGGCTCAAAAAATTGCAAGAAAGGCGATCGGACATTTCTGCTGAAGAGTATGTTACAGAACTCGCGGATATTCAGCAAGATTTAATGAATCTGGGCGAATGGTGGTTGGGAATTGAGGATGAAGTTTTTTAAACAATTTGAAGAATGCTGGGTGCGGGGATGGGTGCGCCTTCTTCCTGCCAAGCTTCTAGATACATTTCGATCACTTCTTCGCCATGTCGGATGGCTTCTGAGCTGGTTTTGCCGTGGGTACAGGGCATGATAGCGCGATCGGCAAACTCTGGAATAGTCACGAGAAAAAGTTGATCTTCGTCAGACCATTGGACTACCATACTATATTGATTCATAAATCTTCCTCCTTTAACTCGTCGAGTTCCGCTAACAATATTGCCAACTGCGGTGAGATAGTGGGTAAAGAATCAACCTCCTCTATAAACGTCCTTCCGATGTTTGCATTGCAACAGCAGAATCGTTAGCTCTTGATCTTCTATTTCATAACGAACGCGATAATCACCGATGCGAATACGGTATTCATTTTCATAACCTTTTAGTTTAACAACTCCATCAGGGCGCGGGTTTTGGGCAAGTTGCTGGACTTTGACAGCGATACGGTCGTAGACATCATCGGGCAAGGCATCTAGCTGCTTTTGCACAGCTTTGGGTGTAATGATTGTATAAGTCATGTTGACTTTCTTGCCCGTTGAGTCGTGTATTCGTCAAACGTGATGTAGTCACCGGCTTTGTAATCAGCACGGGCTGCCTCAATTTCAGTAATATCTTCGGGAGAATCTTCCTCCTCCGGGAATAATTCAGCTTCCAAAAGCTCCCAAAGCTTCTGTTTTTCCGCAATTTCCAGTGACGAAATTGCTTCTAGCAGTGATTGAAATGAGATGTCTACTTTCACGGTATTCTGAGCCATTCAAACTTTTCTCTATATTTAGTTTTACATTTTTAATTGTGCCTGTGCTCATTTTCGCAGTTGCTTGTCGGCCCGATCGCACTTTAAAAATTTTCCATCAAATCTTTTTCTGCGGCATAAACATCTCGTAGCTGTTGTAGGCGCGCCCCAGAAATTGCCGATTTAACTTTTGCCACCAATAGTCCCCACTCCAGTAGGCTGTCAACAGAAACAGCCTCTTTGAACTTGTGCGTGTAGAATTTTGTCCAAAATACCGGTGCTAACTTACTTTTCCAGCGTTTGTACCAGCGGCCAAAATCTGGAAGTGCGATCGGATTTACACCCACAATCGGGGGGAAATCGGCGTAGCTGACAAACCTGCTGATGTGTTTGGCGTGCACGTAAACCATGTGGCGACAGCATTCGATACGATAAATGTCCTCAACTGAGATATTGAACAGGAGTGCGACTGTTTCTTCGGTGACAAATCTCGCCAGTGGATGCAGGATAGGAGATTGATGAATTATCTTGGATTCTGCGATCGTCCTTGACATCTCCCCAGCCCTAAAGGGACGAGGATTCATAAGACCATAATTTAAGTCTTACAGGTGCTGACAAATCACCTCTACCAACTCCACTTAGATCGAGTCCAAGTATTGTTGCTACTTTCCGACCAATATTTGCACACCCATTACAGTCTGCATTAAATTAGCCACCCCTTCGCCGTCCGATATAATCCACGTTTGATTCTTGTTCCAGAAGCTTTCCACCCTTCGGGTTTCGCACCGAATTTAGGCAGTTCGTCAGCATCTAGAAACGAAGTTTTTGAAGTATAGGATTCTTCGGTTTCGACAAATTTAATTCCGTACTGCTTGCACAGTTGGGCAATTCTATCTTTTAGTCTACCCGTGGGAATCTGAACAAACTTTTGATTGGTCTTTGCACCTAGATTTATCGAATTTTTCTGACTCTTGTTCCATCCAAATATAACTGTACCAATCTTGGACGATATACAATGATTGATCACCTTACGAGCAGCTTTATTAACTGCATCCCGCATTGTTCTATTTCTGCTTTCAGTCAGCCGTTCCAGCCTTTTAGACCAGAATCCGTTGTTTTTTCCAGACATCAAGGTTACCACTCGTTTGTTGTAGCCTTGGTTGATCGACTTGAGATGCCTTCCGTCTACGATGAATGAAGTTCCAATATTGCCAACACAAGTTATCCAGTTGTCCATCCCATGATCTATCATCAACACAGAATCAACGTTCACGTCCGATTGAACAGTCGGTTTTTGGTACACCAACTCCAGGTAGAAACATCCGTTTCTAGGTAAAATTCTATATTCTCGAATAGAAGAATGATCTAAGTTAGACGGCATGGGCAGATAGAACGCATCTATGCCAAACCAAGCTTTAACTTTTCTCCCTAATGGAAATCGTAACATTCCATCTTTTAATTTGACCGATCTACCTGTAAATGTAACCAACGCTAATCCGCCTTGTCTATATCCAGGCAGTCTTGGATTTTGCGTCACTGTACCTTCTTTGATTCCCGTCAGTAAGCCCAAATAGGACTTAAAAGATTCAGCGACGCTAGTCAATATTTGCTGTGCAGTATCTGAATAGAAAGCTTTGTAGTGGATATTCTGAGCTTCCGTTCCTAATACCTTGTTTAGCTTAGCTCTATTTGGAATTTTCCCTGTCTTAAAGAAGAGTTGTCGGGAATAATAGACTCCACAATTGATTAATTTAGATGCTTCACTACACAGGAATTCTAAGACCGCTTTCAAGTCTTTGTCTGGACTGATTAGATTCTGCTGGCATCCATACATTCTGTCTTCCTCCTTGGTTTATATTAGCATGGTATTCTTAATTAGGGCTTGCTGAATAATCGAGCACATATTGCGTCGCCTAGGTTTCGATGGCGTGATCGAGAATAAAGTGCAAGATAAACAGGTAAAATAGTTAAAAACCCGTGCATCACCCAG
>CASBQF010000041.1 GCA_949127775.1 Oscillatoriales cyanobacterium PMM_0080 | reverse complement strand
GTTGGGTGGGGGCGGGTTTACAATATTATTCATTTTTGCCGTAAATTGTTGGTGAACCCGCCCCTACGAGAATTCGCGGTTTTATATCAAGTTTCTACAATTTGTCGATCGCCCTTTTAGCTTTATCGCTCAGATTTTTCACAGCATCTTTCACATCTTCTGCTGCGTGGCGGGCGGCGGATTCCGCTTGTTTTGCTTTGCCTTCAGCTTGGTCTTTCTTATTGCCCGTGATGTTCCCGAAAATTTCCTGAGCTTTGCCTTCTACATTTTTGCCGATCGCCTTTGCTCTGTCTTCTGTACTCATAATCAGCTCCATTGAGTAGTTGAACTTTACTACCCTAACATTAGCTCAACATAAGTTACTCGCTCACTTCACATTAATTTATGTTGGGTTTGATTTTTATCGGTTTTTAGTAGATTTATTGTCAAATATTTTATTGATACAGAAACCGCAGATGATGGCAGATAAACACAGATGAACGCAGATAGTTTTATAATTTTGCAAGGTGTCTAATACGGTGCGTCAGAATGGCTTGACTATTCCGATTTCCTCTAATATAAACTGACGCACCCTACAGTTATTATTTCAAAATTGCCGCCGCAAGTTTAATCGGTTCCAGCAATTCTAACGGTATATGCAGCATATTCAATTGGGTACTTTCAACACCTTTCCTTTCACTTCTTTCAGGATCTGGGCCGTGATAATCGCTGCCACCTGTCATCAGCAAACCGTAATCAACACACAATTGTTTTAACTTATGAATTTGGCTGGAACTGTGGCTGGGATGGTATACTTCAACACCCATTAAACCAGCATCCACTAATTCTTTCAAGACTTCCTCAACTGCGCCGCCGCGAAATAAATAAGGGTGCGCCCAGACTGGTACTGCGCCGCAACTTTTGAGTAAATCGATGCCTTCTGCGATCGAGAATTTCTCGTAATGTACGTAAGCCGGGCCGTCATCTCCCAGCCAACGATCGAAGGCTTCCCGCGATGATTTGGCGTGACCCGCTTTTACAAGTGCAGAGGCAATATGAGGTCTTCCCGGTGCCATTCCTGGGGATGTTGTTGGTAGTTCGATCGCGAATCCCAACGCTGCTAATTTGTCTACCATTTCTTGCGATCGCCTAAACCGTCCTTCTATGCGATCGTTCAAAGGAATTCGCAGTTTATTCGCATCAGGATAAAAACCTAAAATGTGCAACGATCTACCATTGTGGACTGTACTGAGTTCAAGTCCGGGGACTATTTCGATACCGTGCAAAGCAGCGGCTACAAAGGCTTCCTCCCAACCGGACATCGTATCGTGATCCGTGATAGCCAAAGCGCGAACTCCTGATGCAGCGGCGGCTGCGACGAGTTCGGTAGGGGTGAGAGTACCGTCGGAATAAGTTGTGTGACAGTGAAGTTCTAGCATTTTTGCAGAGGGAAGAGGGAAAATTTTGTTTAATTCAAAATTGCAAACTGTTGCTTGTGCCAGTTGCAGAATTGGCTCTGATTCAGCCTTGGCTTGGAGTTGACGCCAAAGCACTCTCAAGTTATACACCATATACACTATTCGTGCGATCGGCTGTCAACGCCTTTTCGAGATCAAGACTGTGAAGGTTGGGATAGTGGCATTTTGCTGTCACTGTAACTCAGGTATTTTTTCTAAAGTAATAACATGACGTTCAGGAAATACTTATGAAATCTACTCTTTGCTTCCCCGAAACTTCCCTACACAACAAAGTTAACGATCGTAGTAATGCACCTAGTTCTGATAGTAACATAGATTATTGTATCGCTGCTGCTTGGATTGACTTAGTAGGAGGAGACTACAGTAAGTTTGGAGGAGATGATTGGCTTCCTCTGTGTGGCGATATTGATGATGGGGAAATTTACCGAGAATGGTTTTTGTGGCAAGACACCGAAGAGACTCAAGAGTGGGAAGCCTACGATCCAATTACTAACTATCGAGTTGTGGCATCTAGCCGAGAAATAATGATTGCTAAAATTGATAAGATAGAAAATAACAGACCAGTTTAAAATTAAGGGAGAATGTTAAACTTTGACTTTTTTAGAACTCACCCATAGACTCTACTTATAGGGTGCGAACTCCGCACCCTAATACTAAATAGTCCGAGTGTTTCAACCTGCTGGTATTGCTTTGTTATTTTCTCGTTCCAATTTGCGCTGCTTCAAGGCTGCAAGGTTTTGTTTGATCGTGTCGATCGCATCGACATTCCCCTCCTGTTGGTATAATTCGCTGGCACGGATCAAATCTGCCACAGCTTCACCGTCCGATCGCAAATTCGCAAAAACTAAACCCCGATTGTGGTACGCTACCGCCGTTACAACCTGTTCTAAAGCGCTGGTAAATTTATCATTTGCTTTGCGATAATTTCCCGAGTGATAAGCTTCAATGCCTTGTTGGAAATAAACCGCAGCTTTGCTACCGCTGTCTGTCGCTGGAAATTCTGGTAAGTCTAAAATTGGTTCTTTAAACAGTACAGAAATGCTGCCTTTGCCGAAGTAAGCCCAAGTCATTGTTCCCACGCCAATACTCAGCGCAGCCACAACAATCACAGACAGAGCAATAAAATTGTTGATTTCCATAGAGAAAAATTTGTTGTCCCAGATGAGTTACGAAAAGATGATATTATATATAATAGGATAATTTCTAATCTTTGTACAAATAATCAGGAAAAATATGAGTTTCCAATACAGTGCCGCCCTAGTAACTTTAGCAGACATTGACAAGGAAGTTCTCGTTAAATTCTACACAAAATTTCTCGACATAGAACCGAGCCCCTATATCCCTAATACCTATGCTGAATTTCAACTCCCCGGCTTAAGACTCGGCATATTCAAACCCAAAGATTCCCACAAATCTGAGTTTTCAAATCGAGCCAAAACAGGCATGAGTTTATGTTTGGAAGTTAGCGATCTCGAAACGGCGATCGCCAGAATTTGGGCATTGGGCTATCCGCCAGCCGGAGAAATCATCAAAGCTTCTCACGGTTTAGAAATCTATGCCTTCGATCCTGTCGGGAACCGCCTGATTTTGCATCAGTCGAAGCAATAAGACTCGGTAATTGAAATCGCTGCTTGTCAAACTTCTTCTACCCGGCCTGGGTGAGAAATCACACGAATTCTATTAACTACTTAATTAGTTCAGCAAAACTGTAAAAACTGATAACTAATAACAACAATGCAGTCAAATGAGTCCACTGAAATTGAGGCCGTGGGCCCATAGATTCCCGTACCAAAATTGAAAAAGACGAACCAATTCCATAACTCAAAGACAGGGTTAAATATTGCCACTGCAATGTTACACCCCACAGCCCGATAAAAATTATCGCTAAAGTCAACATTACTAACTCAACAAACCGAGGCGGATTTTGCTGACTAGAAAGAATCACAGTGTTTAACCAATATTGCCAAGGTCTCATGTTTTAGCGATCGAACTTTTGGATTTAGCCTTCTAGCTTAACTTACGATCGCCATTCAATCTGTCGCTGCAAACACACCAAAGCCTCCGCCGTCTCAACCTGGGGAAATTCCGCGTAAAAGCGACTGACGCTGTAAAAAGGATCTGGAGTTTCCAGGACGATCGCCCGATCGGACATTCCCTGCAAAGATTCTACCAAATCCTGCGGCGCAACAGGCACACAAATCCACAAAGCCAGCGGTTGCAGAGCCCGCAAAGCCTGCGCCGCCACAGCCATCGTCATCCCCGTCGCGATGCCATCATCCACCAAAATCGCCAAAGCCCCCGCCGCGCTCACATTTGGTCGTCCAGGAGACAAATGAGCCAGCAGAGAGTGAGCATTATTTTGAGCCTGTTGGAGTGCTAATTTTTGCCAGGGCAAATTCTGCTGCTTTTGCCTTTGCCAGAGGACATGGCCATCAGCAGTTACAGCGCCGATCGCGTACTCTAGATGATCGGGACGAGTAATTTTCTTCGCGACAACCACATCCAAAGGACAACCCAACAAACGTGCGATCGGCACTGCGATCGGCAAACCCCCCCGTGGTAGGGCATAAACAATCGGTTTAATAGTATCCTGTGTTGTTAAATTCAACTTGCCGAACTCGTCTGCAACTGCCTCGGCTAGTTTTTCGCCTGCATCGGCGCGATCGTCAAAAAACGGGGTAGACAACATATTCCTGCGTGTGCGAGCAAACCCGATCTAAACTATAAACTCTAGCCTCAAAAAAAGCTCTCTTATCTTTAAATAGATGTCCAACGACTTGCAACTGTCCCTTTTTGACAATAGTCAAAATACCTCTTTCGTAACCGACTCAATACCTACAAATGTCAAAATTCCCATTCCTCCGGGAACTTATCAAAATATCGAACAAATAGGCGAACACTGCAACCGCTGTCACCGCTGCGAATTGGGCAACAGCCGCATTCACGCCGTCATCGGGCGCGGCAATCCGCAAGCCTCGATTTTGATTGTGGGAGAAGCGCCTGGACAAAATGAAGATGAAACCGGATTACCCTTCGTAGGGCGATCGGGTCAACTTTTAGATAAGATTTTAGAATCAGTAGGACTGAATACAGAAACCGACGTATTCATTGCCAACGTCATCAAATGTCGCCCACCCAACAACCGCCCTCCGACAGTAAAAGAAATCGAAGCTTGCAAACCATACTTGCTCGAACAAATTCGCATTTTAGACCCCAAAATCATTTTATTAACAGGTGCAACAGCCCTCAAAGGTTTGTTAAGCGACAAGCGGCCAATTAGTAAAATTAGAGGTCAATGGATAGAATGGGAAAATCGTTTATGTATGCCAATTTTTCACCCATCATACTTGTTGCGAAATCCCTCCCGCGAACCGGAGACACCTAAATGGTTTATGTGGCAAGATATGCAGGCAGTCAAAGCAAAATTGGATGAATTTAAAACGGTAAGTTAATCATGATTTACGCCTTAAATCATCTCCGGTAAACCGAAATACTTGTAGGGGCGGGTTCACCAACAATCTCTGACTAAAACCAACAATCTCATAAACCCGCCCCACCAACACGACAGAATTCTTGATATGAAATAGTGAATATTAGGGGCTGGTTAATTAATAATTTATCGCTTAAACCAACAGTCTCATAAACGCGCCCACTCATCACAAATCCCCACGAATTTAAAATCAAAATCATGGCTTTATCTAATATTTTCACCGAAACCCCCATCAATAGAAAAGAAATTTCTCAAGAACTCTTAGACATTGAAAATAAACAACGAACAAATCCCCTACCCTGGAAAGGGCAATTTTCCCCCCAGTTTATCGAAACTTTGATTAATAAATATGCAAATCAAAACAGCGTAATTTTTGACCCATTTTTAGGTAGTGGAACAGTTTTATATGAAGCCGGAAGATTTGGATTGGAAGCTTGCGGAACAGAAATTAACCCAGCAGCTTTAATCCTAGCTAATATTTATAAATTTATCAATCTTTTGCCAAGACAGCGAGAAAAATATATCAATTGTTTTCTGAATCGACTAAAAACAGAGATATTTGAAACAATGCCACTTTTTCAAATAATTCCCAAAGATGTCACCCAAAATGATTTAATAGAGAAAGTTGTAAATTTAGCAGTTGATGGAGAACAAGAGTTCATTAATATTCTACATGAAGCATTAGTTATATTGCTAGACTTAGACAAGAAAGAAGTTACCGACTCAAGAGTTTTCACTATTGCGGAAAATATCGCTGCTTTTGTGCTGAAACTACCCTATAGCGAAAAACCTATAAATGCCTACAACGCCGATGCCAGAAATATTCCCTTAGAAAACTCCAGCGTCAACCTTGTGATCACCTCTCCCCCTTATATCAATGTATTCAACTATCATCAGCAGTATCGCGCTTCCAGTGAAGCACTAAACTGGAAACTTTTAGAGGTGGCAAAATCTGAATTTGGTTCAAATCGCAAACATAGAAGTAATAGATTTCTAACTGTAATTCAATATTGCTTAGACATTGCCTATACTTTGCAAGAATTGTTAAGAATATGCAGCCATGAAAGTAGAATAATATTTGTTGTAGGTCGAGAATCAAATATTAGAGGCACTCCTTTTTTTAACGGAGAGTTAGTTGCAGAAGTCGCTAGTCAAGTATTGGGTATTAGTTTAGATATCCGTCAAGAAAGAAGTTTTGTAAATCGCTATGGCAAAACGATTAAAGAAGATATACTGCACTTTTTCAAGCTAGAAAATCAACCCTATCATTTTGCATTGCATCAAGCTAGAACTCTCGCATTAGAAGCATTAGAGTCGGCTTATTCCATAGCAAATGAAGAAGTGAAACCTGAAATTAAAGATGCTATTGACAAGGCTGAAAAAGTACAACCTTCACCTTATTTTGATAGGCATAATTCTCGGGAACCAATTGAAAAAATAAACCAAAAAGCGGAACTTTATGTTTAATTTACCTAAACCACATGGCGAAAAACTAGCAGCATTGCTCAATAATGATAAACTACCTATTACAGAGAAACCGCGTGTTGAACACGCAATCGAACACTATAAACAATGGTTAGAAACCATTAAAAACATAAGTGGTGATTTGAAAGTCATGCCAGAAATGGTATCTCATCTAACATCTTATAAGCGATACATTGATGTTGAACTAATTTTTGACAGTGACACTGATTTTTTATACCGTCAAAAGGGGCAATTAAAACTAGACAATTCAATTATAGAGGAATTTATACCTATCTTAGTGACAACTGTTTTTGCAGATTCATTAAAAGACAAAGAACTATCCTTTGGGCCCACACAATGTTTTTCATCAGTACGATTTGAGTCAAGTTTGAAAACAAGTCCGCCGGGGGGCGGGATGAGTATTCGATCCAAAGATCAAGATTTTGCAATTAGTAGAAAAATATTTTTAAAAGCTTCTCACAATCGAGATTTTAATGATAGTATTTCCCGCGAGGCAAATATTGCTTATGTTGCTGCTGAGTGTAAAACAAATCTTGATAAGACAATGTTTCAAGAGGGCGCTGCAACCGCCCTTGATGTAAAATTGAGTGTACCAGGAGCTAAATATTTTTTACTATGTGAATGGCTTGATATGTCACCAATAAGCTCATCACTCACAGCTATTGATGAAATTTTAATTCTTAGAAAAGCCAAGCGGTTATCGTCTAATATAAGAAGTGCTTTTAGTACAGCACAGGGAAGAAAGAAAAATCGAGTTTTTTTTGTGAATCATCTCGATGATAATCCCTTTGCGCCAGCAGTTTTTATGAGGTTTTTAATTGAAATTGAAAAGATGATTGGTAAAGATGAACTAGATGAAAAAGATGTGCTTTCAAGAGGCTATTTTTAATTTTAATTATTTTTTAGATTTTTCGTTCTATCTTCTCATTTTGCATGACAATCTCGCAACCACAAACGAATCGCCTCAGCAATTGCGCTTTTCTCGTCCTTTTGTGGCGACAACGGACGAATATCCGCCGCCGTACCAAACCTAGAAACAATTTTTACTAATTCCCAGCCCTTCTCTGTTTTAGTTAAAAACAGCCAGTGATATTGCTGAATCTCGACTCGCTTTCCCCCGCGATACTGCGTTTCTAATGTTGTAATAAAAACTTGACTGGCATTTTCAGGAAGTGCATCTTCAAAATTTAAAGGTAGCGGTTCAAATTCCGGGCGACCTGCTAAGATTATTTGACGAGGTATGTAACCAGGCGGTGTAAAATTACTAGGAGACAAGCCCGTGAAGCGAAGCTGTCCCGTAGGGAATCGCACAATTACCCGATTAGCATAACTCGGCAAATCCTGCAACAGGCGATCGACTAAAGCTTCCAAATCAGTCGGACAGGGCGATCGCGCTAACAAACCGTACCCACTTGCGTTTATAATACGATTCCCTACGGGACAGCTTCGCTTCACGCGATTTGTGACAACATTAGCAGCCAGAGTCGGACTTGCGATCGCAGATGTTAGCAGATAAACACAGATTAACGCGGATGGAAGTTGATCTGTGTTCATCGATTCTGTTTATCCTAACTCTTCACAAATGCGTGCAAAAGCTGCCACCGGATCGTCAGAAGCCGTAATCGGCCGCCCAATCACCAAATAATCCGCACCAGCTTTCAAAGCAGCCTTGGGAGTCATCGATCGCTTTTGATCGCCGCCATCAGCCCATTTAGGACGCACGCCCGGACAAACTAGCAGAAAATCATCCCCACAACTCATCCGCAACTGTTCGACTTCTTGGGGAGAACAAACCGCACCAGCTAAACCAGTTTCCTTAGCCAAAAGAGCCATGTGCAAAGCATACTCTGGCAACTCCAAAGGTATTTTCAATTCAAAAGCTAACTGTCGCGAATTCAAACTCGTTAACAGCGTAATTGCAATCAATTTAGGAGTCGGTTTCTCAACCGCCGCCGCCCCTTCTACTAAAGCTGATTGTGCCGCTTTCAAAGCATCTTTACCACAGGTAGAATGAATCGTCAATAAATCCACATTATACTTAGCAGCAGCCCGACAAGCACCAGCCACAGTATTAGGGATATCGTGAAATTTCAAATCGAGAAAAATCCGTTTTTGCCTCTCTTTCAGAATAGCAATAATTTCCGGGCCCGAACTCACAAATAGCTCCAAACCTACTTTCCAGAAAGATACATCGGGGAGTTTGTCGATCAGGGCGATCGCACTTTCTTGACTCGAAACATCCAAAGCAACAATAATTCGATTATCAGCGTTCATCAGCGTTTATCTTCAGTATTCATCTGCGGTTAAAAAAGAGATTCAAGACACCAATCGCACAAACTTATTTTTGCCGACTTGCAACACTTTACCGCCTAAATCACCAGGAGATTCAAAAGTAAGATTAACATCGGAAACTTTATCGCCCTCCAACTTCACTCCGCCTCCCTGCATCAACTTCCGCGCGTCGCCGCTGCTTTTGCAAAGTCCGCTAGCACTCAGAATATAGAACAACTTGGCCGGAAACTGCACGCTTGCCAAAGAAAACTCCGCCACAGCATCAGCCTGTCCAGTATCGCCTTTAATCAGAGTAATCGCATCTTGTTGTGCCCGATCGCCCGCTGCTTTCCCAAAATACTGACTTACCACATTCACAGCTAAAAGTTTCTGTTTCTCGCGCGGATTTTCTGGCAACGCATCCAGAGGTAAATCTGTCAATAGTTCAAAATATTGGGCGATCGACCGATCGGCAATTTTCTCCAACTTAGAATACATCGTCAGTGGATCTTCCGACAAACCGACATAATTATTCAAAGACTTCGACATCTTCTGCACGCCGTCAGTCCCGATCAAAATCGGCATCAACAAACCAAACTGCGGTTTCATCCCAAAATGCCGCTGCAAATCTCTCCCCACCGCAATATTAAACTTTTGGTCAGTTCCGCCCAACTCCACATCCGCCTCCAAAGCCACGGAATCGTAACCCTGCATTACTGGATATAGAAACTCGTGCAGGAAAATCGGATTTTCCTGCTGCATCCTGTTATCAAATCCCTCTTTAGCGAGCATCTGCTGCACCGTCATCGTGCCTAGCAGTTCCAAAATCTTCGCCAAGTCCAATTTGGGCAACCACTCGGAGTTATAGCGAATTTCCAAGCGTCCGGGTGTGTCAAAATCTAGAATCGGACGCACTTGATCTAAATAAGTTTTGGCATTTTCCGCCACTTGTTCGGCTGTCAACTGAGCGCGCGTCTCCGATTTTCCTGTCGGATCGCCAATTCTTGCGGTAAAATCTCCGATGACGAGTACCGCCATGTGACCGGCATCCTGAAAAGCTCGCAACTTGCGGACGCATATGCTGTGTCCCAAGTGAATGTCCGCCCCTGTGGGGTCGATTCCTAGTTTGACTCGCAACGGGCGATCGACTTTTGCGAGAAATTGGGCCAGATTTTCGTCAGGGTTGCTAGAATCAGGTCGATCGGGAAAAATCTCGCTGACACCGCGGTAAATTCCCGAAAAGTTAGAAGAAATCATAAGGGAGCGATCGTCCATAATATTTTGCCAAAGTGCAGCAGAATTAGTTACACTCACTGTCTGACGCATAAAAGATAACTATCAAGCTACTATAATCCCAAAGCTCACCAGCCAACATTTCTGGTGGCAATTGTCCGATCCGCATCTAAAATCAAAAGTCTAAAACCCCAAATAGAGTGAGGAAGTGAAATCCACGTGTCAACCAACGCAGTCCGCAAAAACACGGAAAACTCAGCCCCCGTATTCGAGTTTGTTCAGTCAGTCAGTAAAGTGACGGCTGGAACCATACTCAGCATGACAATGCTTGCCAGTTCCGTAGTAGCTGGCGGACTGGTTGGCTTAGCGATCAGCTTCCGCAATTTGCCAGATGTTCGCATCTTGCAAACCTACTCTCCCACAGAAACCACCCACATTTACGACATCAACGGCAAGCCCCTAGCCAGCATCCACGACGAAGCCAACCGGGATGTCGTACCCCTTGACCAAATCTCCCCAAACCTGAAACGGGCCGTAATGGCGATCGAAGATAGCAACTTCTTCACCCACAAAGGCATCAACCCAGGCGGGATAGCCAGAGCTCTGATCGTCAACCTAGAGAAAGGTAGAACCGTTGAAGGCGGCTCGACTATGACGATGCAGCTAGTCAAAAACCTGTTTCTATCTCCCCAGTCAAAATTCAGCCGCAAGATAGCTGAAGCGGTAATGTCTATCCGCTTGGAACAGATTCTGAACAAAGACCAAATTCTGCAACTGTACCTAAATCAAATCTATTTAGGTCACAACTTGTACGGCGTAGAAACAGCCTCAAGAAGCTATTTCAACAAGTCAGCAAGTAATTTGACTCTTGCGGAAGCAGCGATGCTGGCCGGCTTAATTTCCGCCCCCGAAGAATACAGTCCTTTCGTCAATTACAAATTGGCAAAAGAGCGGCAGGAAATCGTTTTAACCCGGATGAAGGATCTCAAATGGATTACCCCGGCCGAAGAGACTGCCGCCCGATCGCAAAAAATTAAGCTGGGCAAAATTACCTCTTTTGGAGGCTCCCAAGTTCCTTACGTCACACAAGCCGTCGTCCAGGAACTGACACGGCGTTTTGGACGAGATGCCGTGGTTAAGGGAGGAATGCGCGTTCAAACCACGATCGACCTCAAAATGCAGCGCATCGCCGAAGAAACCGTCAAAGCGTGGCACGATCGGCTTTACAGCCAAGGCCTATTTTACGATCGCGATCAAGGTCAAATCGCCCTAGCAGCCGTCGATCCCCGTACCCACTTTGTGAAGGCAATGGTAGGGGGCGTCGATTACGAAAAGAGTCAATTCAACCGCGCCATTCAATCTCGGCGCCAGCCCGGATCTTCCTTTAAGCCTTTCATCTACTACGCCGCCTTTGCTAGCGGCAAATACGGCCCCGATTCCGTTGTCTACGATTCTCCTGTCGGATACCGTGACGGCGACGGCTACTACTACCCTCAAAACTACGGCGGCGGCTTCTCCGGTGCCGTCAGCATCCGCAGAGCTTTGGAAGTATCGCTAAACATTCCCGCCGTCAAGCTCGGCCAAGAAGTTGGATTAAATAAAGTAATTGAAATTTGTCGTGTCCTCGGCATCAGAAGTCCGATGGAACCCGTGGTTTCTTTACCCTTGGGTGCAGTTGACTTGACTCCTTTAGAAATGGCCGGGGCTTTTGCCACCTTCGCCAACAATGGCTGGCATTCTGACACCACATTTATCGTCCAAGTAACCGACAGTAGCGGCAACGTCTTGCTCGACAACACGCCCAAACCCAAATTAGTTCTCAACGCCTGGGCTGCGGCATCTGTCAACAGCGCCCTGCAAGGCGTAATTAACAACGGTACTGCCAAGGCTGCCCAACTTGGCAGACCGGCTGCTGGGAAAACTGGTACAACTTCCTCAGAACGGGATATCTGGTTTGTGGGCTACGTGCCGCAGTTGTCGGTGGCAGTTTGGATGGGGAACGATGATTACACACCGATGAGCTACGGTGCTACTGGCGGTACTGTCGTCGCCCCTGTTTGGCGCGACTTTATGAGCCAAGCTTTGCAGGGAGTTCCTGAAGAAGATTTCAAACCTGCTTCATCCTTTGAACGACCTTAATTATTGCATGGGGCATTGGGCATTGGGCATTGGGCATGGGGCATGGGGCATTGGGAATACTTTCTTTCTTCTTCCCTCTTCCTTCTTCCCTCTTCCTTCTTCCTTCTTCCTTCTTCCTTTTAAGATTGTTTTTCCAGTTCAGACTTCATCCGCTCCAGCGTTGAGTTCATTTGCTCAAACATCTGCTGGGGCGTGATGCCAAATTGATTTAGCTGTGTTTTTAACTGCTCTACAGTCATCTGAGCCATAAAGTCCTCAGACAACTCGAAGCGTTTCATAAAAATACGATAACGATCCATCATTGATTCCATCTGAGCGATGAACATTTTCTTGCCTTCGCGATCGAACTTGCCGTAATTCCCGCCTAGTGAGACAAGAGATTGATAGTCTTCAAACAACAGTTTGGCTTCTTGCTGAACAATTTCTGAATCAAAAAATCCCATAATTTTCCTACCTAATTTTTTAATATTGAATTGATTTTGATCGGGGCAATCCCGCTGCCTTTGGTAATATTTTATCATTTGCCGGAGTAAGTCCCTACCCATCAAGGCGTAACAATTAGTAGCAATGTCCGTACAGAAATGGGAATGGGCCTGCGCAGGGCATCAGCCAAACAGGGCATGGGGCAGTGGAAATGGGGCCTTATAGCATTGGGCTTGCGATGACAACAGTCAACTGACAACAGTCAACAGTCAACTGTCAACTGTCAACTGACTTCAAAGTTGCCCGATGCGTTCTAGCGGCCAAAATCTGACTACAGCGCGGCCGATGATATTTTTCTTAGGTAAAAATCCCCACCTGCTGGAGTCGTTGCTGTTATTGCGGTTGTCTCCCATCACGAAGTATTGATTTTGCGGGACGACATATGGGCCCCACTGGTATTTAGGAGGTTCAGCAATATATTTTTCGACCAGGGGTTTATCGTTGAGATAAACTAAACCTTTTTTAACGGTCACTGTTTGACCCGGTAAGCCAATTACCCGTTTGATAAATGCTTGGTCTTCGGTAAATCCCTGTTCTTGCAACTGTTCCGGCGGTGCAAATACTACGATGTCGCCAGTTTTTGGAGGTTCGAGATAGTAGGAGATTTTTTCAACTACGACGCGATCGCCCACGCGCAAAGTGGGTATCATAGAATCTGAGGGTATGAAACGCGGTTCTGCCACAAACGCTCGAATCATTATTGCTAAACCCAAAGCAATAATCACTATCTGAAGATTTTCTCGCTGGGACTTCCAGGCTTTCTGCCACCATGTTTCAGGCTGCATTTCTGCTACTTCTGTACCTAAATTCTTTTCTTCAGATGTCATTGAGTCCTCTCTATAATAATTGCCACAAATAATCTAATAAGCTGTTGCGACATTCAAATGGTATGTCAAGAAACAATCAAACCATAAATGGGTGGGTTTTGAGCAACACCCCAAATATTTTATTTACATCCTGTAAAGCTTACCTGTGAAATATATCGCTGTTAATTATTAGACTTGAGTTGCATAATTTGCAAATTATCTGACAATCATCTGCGTTTATTTGCATTTATCTGCGGTTTACCTATTAATCAAAGATTGATTTAATAAGTCTCCTCTTGATATTAACTCATAAAAAAGGCAGAGAATTAAGATTCTCTACCTTTTTTATGTAAGGATTTCGAGTTATTTGCGATCGCCAGATTGGTTATTTCACAACTTAATTTGCGATCGCACGCCACTCAATCTTACTCAGCGCCTTGCGGCAGCAATTCCCGTTTTTGACCTTGCAGTACCTTGACAACTCCGGCTTCGTCCACATCTACAACAGCGGTGTCACCGTCTTTGATGCGGCCAGAAAGAATTTCCTCAGCCAAGCTGTCTTCCAACAACCGCATGATAGCGCGGCGCAGAGGTCGAGCTCCGTAGCTGGGGTTATAGCCCTCTTCTACTAGCCTTTCTTTGAATTTCTCGGTTACTTCCATCGTGATTCCCTGTTCTGTCAAGCGGCCGAACACTTCTTTGAGCATAATGACGGCGATTTCCTTGACTTCTTCCTTGTTCAACTGACGGAAGACGATAATTTCGTCAAGTCGGTTGAGGAATTCTGGACGGAAGTAGTTTTTGAGTTCTTCGTTAACCAAGGAACGAATGCGGTTATAAGTAGCATCGGCTTGGTTTTCGCTGAACTCGAAACCGAGACCACCGCCGCCTTTTTCGATGACCTTGGAACCGATGTTAGAAGTCATAATCAGCAGCGTGTTTTTGAAGTCCACGGTGCGACCTTTGGCATCTGTTAAGCGGCCGTCTTCCAATATTTGCAAGAGCATATTGAAGACATCGGGGTGGGCTTTTTCGATTTCGTCGAACAACACGACTGTGTAAGGACGGCGACGGACTGCTTCTGTGAGTTGTCCGCCTTCGTTGTAGCCGACATAACCGGGAGGGGAACCGATGAGTTTGGAGACGGTGTGACGTTCCATGTACTCGGACATATCCAACCGAATCATCGCGTCTTCGGAACCGAAGAAGTAGCCTGCTAAGGCTTTCGTCAATTCGGTTTTACCAACACCGGTGGGCCCGGAGAAGATGAAACTGGCGATCGGGCGATTGGGATTTTTCAAGCCAACGCGGGCGCGACGAATGGCGCGGGAAACGGCTTTCACTGCTTCATCTTGGCCGATCAAACGCTGGTGCAAGGTATCTTCCATGTGCAGCAGTTTTTCGGACTCAGATTCAGTTAATTTGTTAACGGGTACGCCCGTCCAGCTTGCCACGATTTGAGCGATGTCTTCTTCGGTAACTACTGGCGATGGGTCTGTTTCGCCCTTTTGAGCCGATTCGGTTTTTTTGGCTTGGGAAATAGCGCGAATTTCGGCTTTGATCGTCATTTCGCGATCGCGCAATTCTCCGGCCTTATCAAAGTCTTGAGAACGTACCGCTTCGTCTTTATCTTTCAGGACTTTTCGGAGTTCTTTGTCAAGTTCTTTGGCTGCTGGAGGAAGTTGAGAGTTAATCAGACGGACTCTCGAACCTGCTTCATCTACCAAGTCAATTGCTTTGTCTGGTAGGAAGCGATCGGAGATGTACCGATGAGATAGTTTGGCTGCGGCTTCGAGGGCCGTGTCCAAGATTTTCAGCTTGTGGTGCTGTTCGTAGCGTTCCCGCAGGCCGAAGAGAATCTCGATCGTCTCATCAACAGTGGGTTCGCCGACCATCACGGGCTGGAAGCGCCGTTCTAGGGCTGCATCGCGTTCGATGTGCTTGCGGTACTCGTCTAGGGTGGTAGCGCCGATACACTGGAGTTCGCCTCTAGCCAAAGCTGGCTTGAGAATGTTCGCAGCGTCGATCGCCCCTTCAGCCGCACCAGCACCAATCAAAGTGTGCACTTCGTCAATCACCAAAATCACGTTACCCGCCGTGCGGATTTCGTCCATGATTTTTTTGAGGCGTTCTTCAAATTCGCCCCGGTATTTAGTACCGGCGACGAGCAAGCCGATGTCGAGGGTAACGACGCGCTTGTCTTCGAGGATATCTGGGATGTCGTTGTTAGCGATACGTTGGGCTAGTCCTTCGGCGATCGCAGTTTTACCAACTCCAGGTTCACCGATGAGCACCGGATTATTTTTGGTACGGCGACCGAGGATTTGGATTACCCGTTCGATTTCTTTTTGGCGTCCGACTACTGGGTCAAGCTTCCCATCCACCGCCATTTGAGTCAGGTTAGATCCGAACTCATCAAGGGTTGGAGTCTTGGTGCGAGCACCGCCGCCAGTGGCTGCGACTTCTGCGGTTTCTCCCAGCATCCGAATCACTTGGGTGCGGACTTTCGACAAGTCTACTCCCAGATTTTCCAAGACTCTGGCCGCTACTCCTTCACCTTCGCGAATCAAGCCCAGCAGTAGGTGTTCAGTACCTATATAATTGTGTCCGAGTTGGCGAGCTTCTTCGAGGGACAGTTCTAGAACCCGCTTGGCGCGGGGAGTGAACGGAATTTCGACTGCTACGAAGCCCGAACCGCGCCCGATAATTTTTTCGACCTCAATCCGAGCATCTTTGAGGTTGACCCCCATTGATTTCAGGACTTTGGCTGCAACTCCGGTTCCTTCACCTATAAGGCCTAACAAAATCTGTTCTGTCCCTACGAAGTTGTGACCCAGGCGTCTAGCTTCTTCCTGGGCCAACATGATTACTTTTATTGCTTTTTCTGTGAAGCGTTCAAACATGATTTATTCCCATCACCTGCTATGTGCCCGTTTTGAGGTCACGCTCGCTTGAGCGGGCGTTTTTGTTTTTGTAGAGACATGGCTGAGCCTAAGTCCCTACTCGTACTGCTTATTCTAGCGCGACTCTCCCAACCGATCTGCCGCACTGTCCAAGCGGTTGCAGATTCTAGGCTCATATTGCAGGGTGGCTTTCAACTGGGAAGACCCAAATGGTGGCTGACCTACAACCTCCCCTAGACTGCAAGAAGATTGCTCTTCTCGGCCTATGCTCAACCTACGACTATGTATTGAGGATTCTAGCACAATCTTTTCGGCTATTATGTAGCTGCAAAAGTGGTAGCTACCGAAGTGTAGATCAGTTTTTCGATCAAAGTTATTGGTTGAATGGGCCCCTGAGCTAAGGCATTGAAAAAAGTTACGACTTACGCTCATGGGCCCAGAAACCTGGTTTTTTTAGTAAAATACTTGCTGTAGTGCGCAAATTCGGTAAAAAAAATACTGGTTGAGCGCGGTAGTTGAGCGTAGTCGAAACCCGGTTTCTTGAGTCGGAATGCGTGCAGGACTAAAAGTTTGTAGTTTTCCTTCTTGGCAACTACTTAAAATAGGAATTAATCCGATCGCTCAGTCGGTAATTTTCCCTCGCATAGCTTTAATCTGCCCTCGCTTGGTTTTGCTGTCGAGACGTTTGCGCTGGGAAGAGCGAGTTGCTTTGCTGGGTTTGCGCCTTTTCGGGATGACGATCGCACTTTTAATCAATTCTTGCAGCCGTCTTAAGGCTTCCTCGCGGTTTTGTTCTTGGCTGCGGTGTTCCTGTGCCTTAATCACAATCACACCTTCGGAGGTAATGCGGTTGTCGTTGATGTGTAATAATCGGTCTTTGTAGCGATCGGGCAATGAAGAAGCTGGGATGTCAAAGCGCAGGTGAATAGCACTCGCCACCTTATTGACATTTTGCCCGCCTGCGCCTTGGGATCGGATGGCACTAATCTCGATTTCGCGATCGGTAATAAATACTGTATTAGAAATTTGTAGCATGATTTATTTATAATTCTTAGCCGTGAGTTATTGTAGGGTGCGTCAGGGCTAAATGTTTGCTCACATTGCTGATTGTTTTGCCTGACGCACCCTACAGATTAGTTTCAAAATCCTGTCAGCAATGGGTGATAAAATAGCCAACAGGCTCAATTAAACTAGATCAGTCTATTATTATGCCATCATCAGGAGTTCAATACTTAATTATCAATGCCCTGGAAACTCTCGACTTGCTGATCTGGAAAATATACGATGAAGAAAAGGGCTTTTGGTACATTGAAACACCCAGTCCAGTTTTGCCAAGAGCTGCTATACTACAAGATGGCGAGATTGTTCGTATAGACGAGCTTGAAGACTATGACGAAACCGCATGATACCATTCGAGAAAAAGACCGCAGATTAGGAGAACTAATGGCGATCGCACGTCAGCGATTCCTCGATGCAGGCGGCGATCCTCGACACCCGCCATCAGGTTTAAAAGGCGATGACTACATGACAGATGCAGAAAGACAAGAAGCACTGACGATCGCCCGATCGCTCTTTAACGACGAATATATTAAAACCTATCTCGAAAAAAAACGTCAAAACAATTTGCAACCGCAGATCAATTCGTAAGGTGCGCCGAAACGCACCCTACAAAAACTAATTAATCAGCAGTACCAGTTTGCAGCGACTCTTTAGCAGCCTGAGTCCACTCAGAGTGGAAGAATTCGCCGCGCGGTTTGTCGGTGCGCTCGTAGGTGTGAGCCCCGAAATAATCGCGCTGAGCTTGCGTTACGTTTTGTGGCAATCTTTCGCGCCGGTAGCTGTCGAAGTAGTCCAGCGACGCGCTGAAGGCCGGTACAGCGATACCCAGCAGGCTAGCCGTAGACAACACTTCCCGCCAAGCTGTTTGGCGATCGAGAATACTCTGTTTGAACTCCGGTGCCAACAGCAAATTCGGCAGCGCTGGGTCATCCTTGAAAGCTGTTTTAATCTTGTCCAAAAACCGAGCCCGAATGATACAGCCACCTTTCCAGATTCGAGAAATTTCGCTCAAATCCAGGTTGTAATTATATGACTTCGATGCCGCACTCAAAAGGGCCATTCCTTGGGCGTAAGAACAAATCTTCGAGCAGTAAAGAGCATCCCGAACTTTGTTCACAAACTCCTTAGTATCACCCTCATATTTAGCGGTAGGCCCAGTTAATTCTTGGGAAGCTATGACGCGCTCTGCCTTATAAGAAGACATGATTCTGGCATTCACAGCAGCAATAATTGTCGGAATACAAACGCCTAATTCCAAAGCGCTCATCACCGTCCAGCGGCCAGTACCTTTTTGGCCCGCTGCGTCCATAATTACCTCAACTAAGGGATGCTTAGTTTCCGGGTCAATGTACTTGAAAATATTAGCGGTAATTTCAATCAAAAACGAGTTGAGTTCGTCGGTGGTATTCCATTCGGCAAACACTTCCTGCAACTCTTGGCCGCTGAGTCCACCCACGTTTTTGAGCAAATCGTAGGCTTCAGCAATAAGCTGCATATCACCGTACTCAATGCCGTTGTGCACCATCTTCACGTAGTGACCAGCGCCACCAGGGCCGATGAATGTGACGCAGGGGCCGTCATCTACTTGAGCCGCAATTTTGACGAGAATTGGCTCTAATTCCTTGTAGGCTGCTAGGGTGCCACCGGGCATCATGCTAGCACCATTTAGTGCGCCTTCTTCGCCGCCGCTGATGCCCATGCCGACAAATCCCAGTCCCGCTGCTTCTAAGTCTTTGGTGCGGCGTTCGGTGTCATCGTAGAGGGAGTTGCCGCCGTCAATAATCATGTCTTCGGGGTCTAGCATGGGTTTTAGCTGGTCAATTACCGCATCTACGGCTTTACCAGCTTGTACCATAACTAAGATTCGGCGCGGGCGTTCTAGGGCTTCGACGAATTCTGCCAGAGTCTTGGTGGCTACGATGTTTTTGCCGGGGGCGCGTTTGGCCATGAAGTCGTCAGTTTTGGCTGCTGTGCGGTTGTACACGGCTACGGAGAAGCCTCTGCTTTCGACGTTGAGGGCTAGGTTTTCGCCCATCACTGCTAGACCGATTAAACCAAAATTTTGCTTTGTCATAAATATACTGGGTAAGTGGGAAACTCAGAGCTTTGTCAACCTGAGAAAGAATTTACTCTTTGTGGAACAGGCCGGAAAGCTTGCTAACCGAGCTTGATGCAAGATGTCTGTTTAAGTGTACTTTTATATTCAAAAAATTGATGTTTGGTGAATCAGTAGGGTTTTTTTAAGATTTAAGAGATATTAAAGAGATCGGTGGGTGATAATGAGACAGATATTGAGTCGATCGCAGTAACGGTTGATACAAACAAGCGGACATTTTGGATAAAAGTTAGGAGACTTTAACTATGGAAGATTTGCAGTATCTGGCAGCCTGGGTGAAGGAGCAACACGCTCGGGAGTATATTTTAACTTGGCTGCTGAGTCAACAGGGGCTGTGGTGGTCTGATGGGGAGATTTATCAGGCGGTTTTGCAAAAGTCGGGAAAGCTGTTGAAGGCTTATGTTCAAAAACGGCAGGCTGGAGAGTTGTTTGAGGGAATTTCTGAGAAGTTGGTGGGAGATGAGAATTGGGATGATTTGGTGATCAGTTTGGGGCGAATTGTGGCGGTTTATCAGGAGGAATTGGTGAAGTTGCAAGAGTGCGATCGGCGGGGGGACGGGGTAAAAAAAAAATTAATTAGTAAGGATTTAACTAAGGATTTAATTGGGGATTCTTTGTCGGTTTTTGAGGTGCAGCAAGCTTTGCCTGATCCTTATGCGGATACGTTGACTGGGAGATAATTGCTCATCGATTTTTGGGATGTACGTTAATCTCAGAAACCGGGTTTCTTCCGAAATTTCTGGTACTTAACCTAAATTGTCGTAGAAACCCGGTTTCTCGCCACTCACCCTAATTTCAGAAACCGGGTTTCTTCCGAGATTTCTTGTGCTCAGCCGAGATTGTCGCAGAAACCCGGTTTCTCGCCACTCAGCGACAGAAATTAGAGCGCATACTAATCTCAGAAACCGGGTTTCTTCCGAGATTTTTTGTGCTTAACCTAAATTGTCGCAGAAACCCGGTTTCTCGCCACTCACCCTAATCCCAATCTATAATTAATCTATCGCAATTTAATTCTGCTTTCACCCTTCAACCTTCCCCTAACTCCCCCATGAACTCTGAACGCCAACGGGCCTATCTCAACCTGATTAATCAACTGCTAACTTGTCCCAGCGGGGAAGAAGCGGAGGTATTGAACAGTCACCCGGATTTGCTGGATGATGGCTTGGTGGCGGCAATGCTAGAAGAGGCAGATAATCTTAGGAAATTTGGCGTATTAGATAATGCTAATCGGTTGATGAATTGTGCAGGAATATTGATTGGTATGAATAGCAATTCCTCAGTCGCAATCACCGGAAAAGCGGAAGCAGACAGACTGTTAAAACAAGGAAATCAGCAGTATCGAATCAGTCAATTTCGAGAAGCTTTGCAGTCTTGGGAACAGGCATTAACTATCTATCGGGATATCGGATATCGCCAAGGAGAAGCTGACTCCCTCGGCAGTTTGGGCTTAGCTTACAATTCCCTAGGGCAATATCACAAGGCGATCGACTTTTACGAACAGTCTTTAGTGATTAAACGGGAAATCGGCGATCGCGAAGGAGAAGCTAATTCCCTCGGCAATTTGGGCTTAGCTTACAGAGCCCTAGGGCAATATCACAAGGCGATCGACTTTTACGAACAGCAATTAGTGATTGTACGGGATATCGGATATCGCGAAGGAGAAGCTAATTCCCTCTGCGGTTTGGGTAATGCTTACGATTCCCTAGGGCAGTACGATCGGGCGATCGAATTTCACCAACAGTCTTTAGTGATTTCACGGGATATCCGATATCGCCAAGGAGAAGCTGATTCCCTCGGCAGTTTGGGCTTAGCTTACGATTCCCTAGGGCAATATCACAAGGCGATCGACTTTCACCAACAGTCTTTAGTGATTGAACGGGAAATCGAAAATCGTAGTGGAGAAGCAGCTTCTCTTTGCAATTTGGGCTTAGCTTACAAATCCCTAGGGCAATATCACAAGGCGATCCATTTTTACGAACAGTCTTTAGTAATTTCACGAGAAATAGGACAGGACCAATGGCAAGCTAATTCCTTGAGCAATTTGGGCATAACTTACTATCAAATCAGCAATGGACTTAGAATACCTTACACAACTGCTCCCAAATTTTTAGCATTTTTTATAAAAAAACCCTTAAGATTCTTTGAAATTTATTTTTTACAAGAAGCAGAAGCAAAACTCCGTAAGTCAATCCAAATTAGAGAAACTCTCCGCTCTGAATTAGTCAAGGATGACTACAAAATATCAATATTTGAAACCCAACTAAATCCTTATCGCAACCTGCAAAAAGTCCTAGTCGCGCAAAATAAATTTGAAGAAGCCCTAGAAATCTCGGAAATGGGCCGCACCCGCGCCTTCGCAGAATTATTGCAACAAAACCTCTTAACAACCGACTTAGCAACCAACGAAGTCACAAATACATTATCAATTGCCAAAATCCAACAAATCGCCCAACAGAAAAACTCCACAATCGTTGAATATTCGATTATTTTTGATGAAGACATTTACATCTGGGTAATCCAACCAAACGGCAACATCACCCATCGCGCCGCCAACCTCGAACCCCTCAACCAACAAAACCAATCCCTCAAACAAATCATCCTCAAAACCCGCGTCTCCATCGGAGTCGATGAAACCGATGATGAAGGCAACAAAATTCAGATGGAATCAAAATATCAGCCAGACATGGAAGGTGGCTATCCCCTACTAAAATTACTCCATCAAATCCTGATCGAACCCATAGCCGATTTGCTACCAACTGACCCCGATTCTCCCATCATCTTCATCCCCCACTACGATCTATTTTTAGTCCCCTTCACCGCCTTACAATCCGCCAATAACCGCTACTTAATCGAAGACCATACCATCCTCACCGCGCCATCCATCCAAGTATTAGAACAAACCAGCGCCCACCAACAAACAATCAAAAAATTCAAACAAACAGCCCTCGTAGTCGGAGATCCAACTATCCACCCAAGCCTCTCGCAAAAAAATTCAACTCTCAGACAACTACCAAAGATCAAAGAAGCAGCCGAAGCCATCGCCGCGATATTACAAACCCAAGCAATTACCGGAGAAAATGCCACCAAAGCCGTCGTCATAGATCAAATGCTAAAAACGCGCATTGTCCATTTATCAACCCACGGAGTCTTCGATCATTCCCAAAAATCCGGCATTCCCGGCACAATAATTTTAGCACCATCAATTGAACCCGAAGACGATGACGACGGCGCGCTAAATGCCATAGATATCCTGCAATTAAAACTCAATTCCGAACTCGTAGTTTTAAGCGCTTGCAGCACGGGCCGCGGTACAATCACGGGAGATGGAGTCAACGGACTATCGCGCTGCTTCATCCTCGCCGGAGTACCGAGTATCATCGTCTCGCTGTGGAATATGGGAGCACCTTCAGCTAAATTACTGATGACTGAATTCTACCAAAATTTAGCACAAGGCGATAACAGAGCGGCGGCGTTGCGGTATGCTATGCTAACAGCAAAGGATCGATTTACCAGGCCGAAGACCTGGGCTGCATTTACATTGATCGGCGAAATCGAAAGTATATCATTAGAGACTGAAAAAATTGATTTAAGGAGATTCGTAATGTCATTGCTAAACAATACATCTAAAGAAATTGTCATTGCTTTAACTAAGTTGTTTAAAACCGCTCCAATGAGCATATTTGCTAAAGATTTGCCTGCCCTTAGTCGGTCTGTAAAATCGACAGATGATGTGAATATTCTCGCAGAAAAAATCAAGGATTGGTGCGAAGGGATACCGTCAGTTAAACTAAATTTAGAGGACGAAATCGGTGAATGTGGCATTGGTGGCACTGATGACGATGCACCGGAAGAAATTGAGAGGGAGTTTATGGAAACTCTGGAGGAAAATATGATGAGACTGTATCCGTCTGGGCCGCCTGTTTCGGTGGTGGAAACGGAGGATTCGGGGACGGAATCTTAGGAATTGCGTTTACCCAAAAGATAGCGGGCGATTGAAATCGCGCCTATACAAACGATGTCCGCCTCCGCGGACTAAGACCACACCAAAATTGTCGTATAAACGCGGTTTTTTGACAATTTTCCAATCATCAATCCCGTAGGGGCGGGTTCACCAACCATCTATAATGATTGCCGACAATTCACAAAAACCCGCCCCCACCCAACCGATATTTTCAGGCGCTTTTGTACCAGGAATTTTGGGTGGGGTGGGGGCGGGTTTTTGTGAATTG
>CASBQF010000040.1 GCA_949127775.1 Oscillatoriales cyanobacterium PMM_0080 | reverse complement strand
TCTCTGAGCGACGCAATCCAAAGGCGAGATTATCGTAAACTGTTAAGTGAGGATAGAGAGCATAATTTTGAAATACCATAGCGATATCTCGGTCTTTAGGAGGCAAATCGTTAACCAACCGATCGCCAATCCAGATATTGCCCGCTGTCAAAACTTCCAAACCGGCGATCGATCGCAGTAAAGTGCTTTTTCCACAGCCCGAAGGCCCAACCAGCACCATGAACTCCCCGTCTTCGACAGTGAGATTAATCCGTCGCAAAACCGTGTTAGACGTTGAGCCAGGAGCCTCTGGCGAGACAATTTCTGCGACGTTATTTGCTGCTTTTTCCTGTTCTCCTTGGCGGAGTGGAAAACTTTTGTAGATATTTTCTAATACAACTTGCGCCATCAAACAATTTTAGATTTTAGATTGGGCATGAACCAAACAGGGCATGGGTCAAACAGGCAGTGATAATTGAGATGTTCAAAGCAAGAGGAAGTTCGGTAACGAGCAGTGTACAGGATTTAAATGATTTAACGGATGGATGTTGAAGTCAGAAGTCAGATTAATTTCCCAATGCCCAATGCTCCATGCCCAATGCCCAATGCCCCATGCCCAATGCCCCATGCCCAATGCCCCATGACTATTGACTGCTGATAACTTTGATAATTTTCTCGCCCGGATTGAGGTCAAAAACCCGATCGCCCGCAGCATCTTTCCCCCAAAAAGCTATAGCATCAGTAGTCGATCGCAGGAAGCGGCCGCTGGTAGTAAAAAGTTTAACATCCGTACCCGGAACAGCCCGTAACAATCCAACCAAAGAATCAGACGGCTCTGCGAAGCGAAAAGCTTGAGTCCCAATTTCGCCACGGTTAGTAAGTCTGACAGAACCCGCAGGCATTCGTTTAGCCCAACCCAACTCCGAAAATAGCACTAGACTGTCCTCCGAGTCGAGAGTGACGCAACCCACCAACTGTTCCTGCTTCCGCAACCTAGTTACTTGAGAACCCTGGGCGGTGCGCCCCATTGGCGGCAGTTGTTCGTCATCGACATCAAACCGGAGGACTCGGCCTCCAGTCGTTGCAACAGCCACTTGCTCGCCAACTTTGCTCAGACTAGCGCAGCGCAGCCGATCGTCCTCCTTGAGTTTAACCACAGTAATCCCACGATTAGTCAAGTCAGCAAATTCCAGCATCGGCAAGCGCTTAATTTTTCCTTGCTGAGTCAGAGTTACCAAATCTCCCCCTTCCGAATTTTCCGGCAAAATAAAGTGTGCGACGGTGATTTCGGAAAAAGCGCGACTAGCACTTTCTTTCGTAGCACTGGGCGACAACAAACCAACAATTGGCGTTCCCCGTTCTTTGGGGCTGCTACTAGGAATATCAGCCACTTTCAGCGGGTAAGCTTTGCCGTTAGGAGTTAAGACAACCAAAGTGCGATCGGTTTTCGTCAAGTTTGAAGTAACAATAAAATCTTCATTTTTTTCTAAAGATGAAACCGATTTTTCACGACTTTTCGAGCGCGGACGTTCCCCAGGCGCCAGCCGTCGCACGTACTGTTTATGGGTAAATTCAACAATAGTTTCCTCAACCTCTGCAACAGGCAATAAGTTAGGCGAAATTGTGGCTGGCAACAAAGGCTTGACAGCAGCATTTTTCTTACCTAAAACTTGTGGTTCAGCGTTTTTTCCGCGTCCGGTGCCACTGGCGAATTTAGTGCGACGGGGGTCAGCATACTTACGTTTGAGCGATCGCAATTCCTTCTTCAAAGCCTTCAAAAATTCGCGCCTGTCGCTCAACAACCGCTGTAATTCTTGAATATTCCCCGTCAACTCATCCAACTCAGACTGCAAATTTTGCCTTTCCAAACCAGTCAGCCGGCGCATCGGCATCGCCAAAATCGCATCTGATTGACTTTCGCTCAGATTAAGGCGAACTTGGAAAGTTTGCTTAGCAGTAGTCCCATCAGGAGAATTTCTCAGAATGTCGATCGAAGTATCAAGATTTGTCAAAGCCAACATTAAGCCTTCGACAATGTGACAGCGACGCCCGGCCGCCTGCAACTCGTAATTGTAGCGACGGGTAAGAGTTAGTTCCCGAAAATCCAGAAATTCTTGCAACAATTGTCTTAGCGTCAATTGTCGGGGTTGACCGTTGACAATTGCCAGCAAAATCGCCCCAAAATTTGTTTGCAGGTCAGTTTGTTGGTAAAGACGAGCCAGCACCGCTTCTGGAGTAAATTCCCGCTTTAATTCAATCACAACTCGAATGCCTTCGCGATCGCTCTCGTCGCGCAAATCAGAAATACCATCAAGGCGGCCAGCATTCACCAACTCCGCCACCTTTTCAATCCAAGCCGCCTTATTTACCTGAAACGGAAACTCCGTCACAATAATCGCCGTTTTGGTGCGAAATTTGCGATTTCCAGGCACTTCTTCCACCCCAGCCACACCCCTGACGGCAATGCTACCTTTACCCTTAGTGTAGGCATCAAAAATACCCTCTGTAGCCACGATTTCCCCTCCGGTCGGGAAATCCGGGCCCGGAATCAGTTCCATCAACTTCTCATCCGAGAGTTCTGGGTTTTCAATCAAAGCAATTAAACCATCTACCACCTCCCCCAAATTGTGAGGCGGGATATTAGTTGCCATCCCCACAGCAATCCCAGTACAGCCGTTGAGCAACAGAAACGGCAACTGAGCAGGTAGCGCCGTCGGTTCCTGCTGCGAACTGTCAAAGTTATCAGAAAAATCAACAGTTGCATCGCCAACTTGGGTTAGCATGGCTTCGTGGGCGATCGGCGCTAGCCTAGTTTCCGTGTAACGCATAGCAGCAGCTGGGTCATTGTCCACCGAACCGAAATTGCCATGACCCGCCAGCAAAGGATAGCGGCTCGAAAACTCCTGAACCATCCGCACCAGAGCGTCATAAACCGATTGGTCGCCGTGGGGGTGATATTTCCCCAAAACATCTCCAACTACCCGCGCGCACTTGCGATAAGGTCGGTCTGGCGTCAAACCAAGTTCGTGCATCGCGAACAAAATTCGACGGTGAACCGGTTTTAAACCGTCGCGGACATCGGGCAAAGCTCGCCCGACGATCACACTCATGGCATATTCGAGGTACGATTGCTGCATCTCGGCGTGCAGAGGCGTAGAAATTACTTGCCCAGAAAGTAGGTTGAGTTGTTTAGCCATGAGTCCTTGTGTCCGTTAATTCCTGAATAAAGACAGCCCCTGTCAATCATCCCGAGGTTGCCTGTCTCAAGTGAACAGTGTTTGCCGCAGGAGAACCAAAAGTTCGACAAAACCGCGATCGCGGCGAGAGGATAAAAATAAACTTAACTTGTCAAAGAAGAATCAGAGTGCCGAAGACGGGGAACACTTGCCTCTTAACTCTCCACTCTTACACTAACGTGCTATGTTGCCGACCTTTGCGCTTACCTGTCTATTTACCGATCGCGATCGCGCGTAAGTTGATTCACAGTCAAGCTTTTTCTGATAATCGCCCACAAAAACGATAGTTAAGAATTCAGGAGTCAAAAGCTCTCCTAGTCTGACTACAGCTTGATGAACGGAAGCATCTACCTTTTTAGCTGCCTCAATCGCTCAAAATTGAGAATTCGGAATCCCCAATAATCCCCAGCTATGTTCCCTACTCCGAATGCTTCGGTGGGAGTAAGTAGGTGGGTACAAATAAACATTAGATGGGGAGGGCGGGTTTTGCTTTGCGACGCAACTGGCTTGTATCTCCGTGATTCTGAGCCGGCACGCGCCCCTACCAGATACTATTGTTTTTTTCCAATGACCTACTTATGCGAATAAATATCGCTTTATTCTAAGAGCAGGAAAGACAAGAATTGTCACCTATTCCCAACTTTCTCGTCAGAGGCTTAACCGAAAGAGAGGAGACGACAAACCGGCTACCCGGGAATCTCAAGACTATCGCCAGTGTCAGGTCTAGTTCTAAAAAAACAATTAAACTGTCTGTGTGTAGTAGTCTAAGTGGTGGTACTGAATGCTTATAAGCATCTGTATACCCTCTCACAGTTAGTGGATCAAGGATATACATACATACGGGTTTTGCAGGGTTCCCGGCTGATGGCGCTAAAAACTCTGCATTTTTAACGGGGAATGTATTCCCCGTGCAGTGTTCCTCTTTGGACTAAAGTCGCAAAGTTTCTATACTTCCCATATTTATTTATGAAAACCGTTCTGATTGTAGAGGACGATTTGGTCAATGCTCGGGTTTTTTCCAAAATTCTGACTAAGCGGGGGGGCTTAGCCGTGAAACACACGGAAAATGTTGAAGAGGTGATGCAGATTGCTGCGAACGGTGAAGCTGATTTGATTTTAATGGATGTGTCTCTTTCGCGTAGCGTGTACCAGGGAAAAGCAGTAGACGGTATTAAGATTACTCAAATGCTTAAAGCTGATCCGCAAACGGCCTCGCTGCCGATTATTTTGGTGACTGCTCACGCGATGGCCGGTGATAGAGAAACTTTTCTGGATCAAAGCGGTGCCGACGGTTATATATCTAAACCCGTAGTAGATCATCAAGAGTTTGTCAATCAGATCAAGGCTTTGCTTCCTGATTGAGTTAACGCTCGGTGTGAAGGCGAACGAAGGAAGAAGGAATAAGGAATAAGGAATAAGGAAGAAAGAATAAGGAAGAAAGAATAAGGAATAAGGAAGAATTTTTTGTTTAAACTAACAAACAATTAAAACTCTTGAATTATAAATTTTTCTTGAATTGTAACCAATGCCTTCTAACCAATACCTTCTGCTTTCTTCCTTCTTTAATTTGGATGTACCGCAAAATACTATAAATTTTTAGATCAATTTTAGTTGCACTTAGAGTGATAATTGTTAACAGTTAACTGTTGAGTGTAAGTATAAACTATTACCGATTGATCTAAATTTTTGATAATAATTATGACTCTACTTTATTATTCTAATGAAGCTCGAATTTGATCGAATTTCTAAGTTTGAGCAAATATAACAACTGCATCCGACTACTATGAATTTCTTAATTGTTGTGACTCCATTTCCTTTCTTGCTTCTTTCTTTTTCTTTGTGCTGTGAGTTTAATATTTTTTAACTCATATAGCTAGCGGTTCTCAAGCGTTGTGAGGTATGTGCGATCGACTCCTATACCCAATGAATCCCCTCGGGTGCATCAGGGCGAGAGCTCCTACGAATATATTTACAAAAATGAGATGCACCCAATACCATCTCTCTTGGCACCTGATGTTGTTGTCAGGGTGTCCTTCTGGAACCAAAAAAATGCCGCGCAGGGCTCGGAAGCTGGCTGCGCGGCGTCTTCTCACAACATGAGATTATTCTTCATCCTCGTCGAAGTCATAACCGATATCATCATCAGCAACTTCCTCTAAGGAATCGTCATCAGTTTCAGGGACAAAATCGTCCTCATCAACCTCAACTTCCTCAAAATCGTCATCAGGCTCAATCTCAGGGGCGCGGACGACATCCTCGAAACTGCTTTCATTAGCTGCGCCCTCGGAGAGGATCGTATATTTGCGACGGGCAGTTCGATCGTCCAACACGACATCTTCTTGCAAATCGTGGATTTCATCATCAAATACACCGTCAACAGCGGAATCTGACATACCCTGCTCCTCGTAGGCAGTGAATCCAGTACCGGCGGGAATCAGGCGTCCGATAATCACGTTTTCCTTTAAGCCGCGCAGCCAATCGGATTTGCCTTCGATCGCAGCTTCAGTCAACACGCGGGTGGTTTCTTGGAAGGAAGCAGCGGAAATAAAGCTATCGGTATTCAGTGAAGCTTTGGTAATCCCCAGCAGCACTGGAGTATAATCTGCCGGCGCACCACCAGTAATCGACATTGCTTCGTTCACCTGCTCTACTTGCCGTAGTTCTACCAACTCACCAGGGAGCATGGTAGTATCGCCGCCATCCTCCATCCTGACTTTGTTGGTCATTTGCCGCACAATCACTTCGATGTGTTTGTCGGAAATATCTACGCCCTGAGACTGATAGACAGCTTGCACTTCGTTGACGAGGAAAGTCTGCACCTGTTGGAAACTTTCTAAAGCCGCCTCGAAGGTAGGCTGGCGCTCTTTGAGGACTTGGAAGAATACTTCTAGGATTTCGTGAGGATTTGCCGGGCCGTCGGTTAAGGCTTCGGCAACACCGACGCGCTGTCCATCGGAAACGATCGGGTTTTGACCAGGTAATAAAGGATACTCCTCAATGCGGCCATCATCTTCAATCACCGCCAATTCGACCACATCGTCATCCGTCGCTACCCGAGCCGTGCCGGGCCGCTTGGCGAGGATGCAGGCTTCCTTGGGCTTCCGTCCTTCGAGTAGTTCCTCAATCCGTGGCAAACCTTGAATGATGTCCCCAGTTTTGGCGCGCTCGAAGACTAGAATCACTAAGTTGTCGCCCCGTTGCACTAAGTCGCCGTCGTCTACGTGGAGCACTGCACCACCGGAAACTCGGTAAGGGCGGGCGATGCGCAGCACAATCTTGGCGTCTTGAGTATCGGTGGCGGGTACAACTTTTACTACTTGGCCGGACTCTTCTAACAGAATCCCGGGAGCTACTTCTGTACCGGCAACGACCAATTGACCAGGGCTGACGTTGGGCGTACCTGCGACTGAGACTGAAATAGAGTCGGCATCACGCATCACTAGCAAGCGACGCACCGGTTCGCCCTGTCTCTCGCGGATACCTCGAACGATGCCTGCTTCTTTGCAGAGAATCTCGGTGCGGGCTACGACGGCCCCAGGCGCGATCGACTGTCCATCCTCTACCAACAGGCGCGTGTTGGTGCTACCTTGAGTCGGGTCTGCGGACACATCGCGACGTATGACTAGGGATTCCAAAATCACTAACTGCAAGCGGAAAGTGCGACAAGTTCGTTGGCGAAGCCCTCGCAGAGGATCGGTCTCATCGTCGGCCAGAGCTAATTCTTGTGACTCGACAACTGGCTCTGTGGTACTCCAAGCAGGCCCAGAACCATCGGCGCCAAAAGCTGTAGCATCTCCCTCATCTGGCAGTAGCTCGATATCGGCAGCCAGTTGCGGAGCACCGGAACCAATTTCTAAAATAAGCTGAGTCCGTAGCAGTTCTAAGCCTTCTACAGATTTGACTCGCTCCCCATCTTTGTAAGGCAGTCGTTGGACTGCTTTGAGGGATATCGATTCATTCAGCGCTGTCTGAGAAGGGACTGGCGGCTTATCTGGTACGGGAAACTCGACGACGGGGCGCAACAGCAAAGCTGGGCCTTCGGGAGTTTCGATATATTCGGCATAGCCCAACTCTTCGGCAATTAAGCCAGGGAAAATCTCTTGACCTGCGTTGACGATTTGACCTTCCCCAAAGGTGAGTGGAGGGCGATCGACGGCGTGGAGTGTCCCGGGCTTGATTACAATTTCGCGCAGGATGTCATTTTTCTGAGTTACTTCGACTGCGCCGCTGGTTTGGCAGAAAATATCCTTGACTACTTCTGTGCCCGCCTCGACGTACTGGCCGTCTTCTACCAGTAGCAGGGAAATATCTTTGTTAACTTCGTGGGACTCTTCGGGTATCCACAGCATCGTGCCGCCCTTGACGACTTCGTAGCCCAGTTTGGCTTTGCCGCGTTTGTGGACTTCGACTCCGGCGTATTTGACAATCCCACCCGTGGTGGTGCGGTAGCTGTCATCGAGGAGTTCGGCGACGACTTCGCCATTGATCACTTTGCTGCCGGGTGCTGTTTTCAGGGAAAAGCGCTGCTTAGAAGCTGTTTCGATTGTATAGTGGTCGCGGCCACCGGCGCTTTCGGACCGAACAACGGCTTGGTCGAGGAGGACTTGGGCGGTGATGATTTCGATTTCTCGTTCGTCGGCGATGCGGACTACGCCACCGTGTTCGGAGACGAGTTTGGTTTCGGCGATGACGCTTTCGGCCACGATGCGATCGCCATTTTTGACGGCTGGTTCTGCACCTGGTGGCAAGTTGTAGACTTCACCGGACAAAATCCAAATTAGTCCGCCTCGGCTGGCGGTGCGGGTGGTGTTGCCTTGACGGTCAGTTTTTTCTTCAGGCACTAAGTCCGCAAATTTGGCTTCTCCCGCTAAATCCGAAGCTACGTCTGTAGTCACCTTTTCGGTTGTTTTGCGGGCGGCGCGTCCGACGATCGGCACTTCTGCCAATACTTGACCCAAGATGGCGCGTTGTCCGTCTTTGACCATCAGAGTGGAACCTTGGACGATCGCCAGTTCAATTTTGAGTTTTTGATTCTTAGCCCCGGATTTCCCTTCTTCGTAGCCGTCGCCCTCAAATACGACTTTACCGTTGTTTTCTGCCACTAGCGCTTCTTCACCGTGTCTGGTGCGGAATCCGCGAGTACGTAAATTCTTAAACTTGGCGATTCCGGGGAATGGTGCACGTTCTTGTTTGGCAACTTCTCCGGTAAATACGCCGCCGGTGTGGAAAGTGCGCATCGTGAGTTGGGTTCCTGGTTCCCCGATCGACTGGGCGGCGATAATCCCGATCGCTTCTCCCATGTCTACCATTTTCAAGTGGGCGAGACTCCAGCCATAGCATTGCTGACAAACCGAGCGTGTAGATTCGCAGGTTAGGGGCGATCGTAAATAAACTTCTGCCACTCCAGCTTTACCAATTTCCCCCGCCAGCTCCTCGGTAATTGTCTGGTTTCGCAGGGCTTTTTCGCTACCGTAGGATACGATTTCCCCTGTTTTGGGGTGCACCGCATCTCGGGCAAAGACGCGGCCTAGCAGCCTGTCTTTCAGGGGAATCAATACGGTAGCTCCATCGGTCATCGGACGCACCCGAATTCCGCGTTGAGTTCCGCAGTCTGTTTCCCGCACGATTACATCCTGGGATACGTCTACTAGCCGACGGGTTAGATAGCCAGAGTCGGCAGTGCGGAGGGCGGTGTCTACTAAGCCTTTGCGCGCTCCATAGGACGAAATAATGTATTCGGTAACGGTTAGTCCTTCGCGGAAGTTGGTTTTAATTGGAAGGTCAATGATTTCGCCTTGGGGGTCTGCCATCAATCCGCGCATTCCCACGAGTTGCCGTACTTGGGAAATATTACCCCGCGCCCCAGAGAACGCCATCATGTAGACGGAGTTGAGCGGGTCTGTGGCGCGGAAGTTTTTGACTACTTCGTCTTTGAGGTCTTCTGAGGTGCTGTTCCAGGTGTCGATTACTTTTTGGAAGCGTTCGACTTCGGTGATTTCGCCTCTGGTATATTTTTGCTCGGTGATTCGGATTTCTTCTTCGGCTGCTGCGAGTAGTTGTTGTTTGATTGGCGGTACTTGCAGGTCATCTACGCTAATCGAAACTCCCGCTTTGGTCGCATACCGGAAACCCAAGTCTTTGAGTTTGTCGGCCATTTGTGCTGTGCGGGCCGTTCCATAGTTCATGAATGACCAAGAGATTAATTTTTTGAGCTGACCTTTGTCAACAACTCGATTACGAAAAACAATTTCCTTATTTTCCTTATTTTCTGTCATTTTTCTGCTGTTAGTAATTTGGTCATTGGTCATTGGTCATTGGTAACTGGTAATTGGTAATTAGTACAGGATTTAAGCCACATCTATGTGTAGGGTGCGCATTGCGCACCTTACCGCTTAAAATCAGACGATTCATTACTCCAATCCTCTTCCTTCTAGGTAGAGGTAGAAGTAGTTGTCAACTGTCAACTGAATGAATCCAATCCTCTTCCTTCTAGGTAGCTGTCAACTGTCAACTGTCAACTGTCAACTGTCAACTGAACTATTACCGATTACCTAATTGTTAATTACAGCTTCGATTGTTTGGTGATAGATAATCCTGCCCGGAGTAGTACGAATAAATTGAGTGATCAACTTACCCTCTGCGTCTTCCCGAACCCGGCGGAACTTGTATTCTTTGGTCACAATACCGTCAGTCGATCGCTCCGTCTTCAGAGGTTCTCCCTCGGGTTCTACGTTTTCTATAGCCCCTTGGAACCTCACCCACACGTATGAGTGCAAGTTAATCACCCCTTGTTCGTAAGCTACAACAGCATCGGTAAGGTTAGAGAAATAGTGGCCTGCTCCTTTTTGAGCATCAAGATTCTCGGCTGTCAAATAATAGCAA
This sequence comes from Oscillatoriales cyanobacterium PMM_0080, assembly GCA_949127775.1. Classification (GTDB taxonomy): domain Bacteria; phylum Cyanobacteriota; class Cyanobacteriia; order Cyanobacteriales; family Microcoleaceae; genus Microcoleus. Next base: position 6,701 of record CASBQF010000040.1, on the reverse strand, counting down.
CCGAGTACCATGTCTTGAGAAGGAGTGACGATCGGTCTTCCCGTTGCTGGCGACATAATATTGTTAGAAGCCAGCATCAGCAAGCGCGCTTCCGCCTGAGATTCCAGAGACAAAGGCACGTGTACAGCCATTTGGTCACCGTCAAAGTCAGCGTTAAAAGCCGGACAGACTAGCGGGTGAAGTTGAATCGCCCTCCCGTCCACCAAAATCGGCTCAAAGGCTTGAATCCCCAAACGGTGCAGCGTAGGAGCCCGGTTCAGCATAACTGGGTGTCCTTCAATCACCTCCTGAAGCACATCCCAAACGCTGGGATCGTTGCGCTGGATCAGTTTTTTGGCAGCTTTGATGTTGTTGACGAGTCCTTGGCGGATCAAGCGGTGGATGACGAAAGGCTGGAAAAGCTCGATCGCCATTTCCCTCGGCAAACCGCACTGATGAATTTTCAGTTTCGGCCCCACCACAATTACCGATCGTCCAGAGTAGTCAACCCGTTTCCCGAGCAAGTTTTGCCGGAAACGACCTTGTTTCCCTTCAATAATGTCCGACAGCGACTTCAGCGGACGGTTGTTTGCGCCCACCACAGTCCGGCCCCGGCGGCCGTTATCAATCAGCGCATCCACAGCTTCTTGTAACATCCGCTTTTCGTTACGGATGATAATTTCCGGCGCCAAAATTTCTTGCAATCTGGCCAACCGATTATTGCGGTTAATAACTCTCCGATAAAGGTCATTAAGGTCACTCGTTGCAAAACGTCCACCGTCTAGCTGTACCATCGGCCGCAAGTCGGGCGGAATCACCGGAATCACATCGAGTACCATCCAATCGGGATGAGAACCCGTAGCGATAAAGTTGTCAATTACCCGCAAGCGTTTAATTAACTTCGCCCGTTTTTGACCTTTAGCATTAGCAATATCTTCCCGCAGCTTTTCCGCTTCACTTTCTAGCGGAATATTTTGCAGCAAAACTTGCAAAGCTTCAGCACCGATGCCTACTTCTACGCCCGTCAGCGTAGAATCTTCGCTATAAAGTTCGTCTTCTATTTCCAGCCAAGCATCTTCTGTGAGTAATTGCTTGTATTGCAGCTTCTCTGCATTACCAGCATTCAGCACAACATAGGCATTGAAATAGACAATTTGTTCGACATCACGCAGCGGCATATCTAATAGAATTGCCATGTAACTGGGGATGCCTTTGAGATACCAAACGTGAGCTACGGGAGCTGCTAATTTAATGAATCCCATCCGGTGACGGCGGACGCGAGATTCAGTTACTTCTACACCGCATCTCTCGCAAACAATGCCTCTATGGCGAACTCTTTTGTACTTACCACAATGACATTCCCAATCTTTTGCAGGCCCAAAAATGCGCTCACAAAACAAGCCATCCATTTCAGGTTTCAATGTCCTGTAATTTATGGTTTCTGGTTTTGTAACTTCTCCAGTAAGTTGACCATTGGGTAAAGTTCTCTCTCCCCATTGTCGAATTCTTTCTGGTGAAGCTAACCCTATCTTTACGTAATCAAATCTTTGTTCTATCTTAGCCATTGTGACTCCAATTGATGATTTACTAGAAATTATTGACCGTAATTTATCTTTTTTGATTGATTGTTTAGCGACTAAATCAATATCAGACTCCTTTATAAGTGATATTATTTTTAATATCAGAGATAACACTTTTGCAAACTCCAAAGTCTGGAGCAATTTTAGCAAGGGATTCTCCGGCTTGAATTCGTTCTCTGATTTCGAGAGCTTGAGCGAAAGTAAGTTTGCGATCGAGAGATCCACCCATACGAGGAACTGGAACCTCTTCGCCTTCTACCTTCCAAGTCACATGATACTTAATATCATGTATGGTTTTGCGTCCGACACTATATTGCTCAGCTACATCTTTCATTCTTTCTCCTGCTGCTAGCTTTTGCCGAATTTCTCGCACCTTTTCCCAGTCTAATTTGGCATTGGAAAGAGGATGACTTTTGCCTTGAGTACGTCCTTTCTTGGAAGCATCTAATAAGTTTTGAGTGCGAGTACCAGCCCAAAGGTGTTCTGGATTGATACAGCTTGGACGATCGCAGGTATGACAAGCATCCATCGAAGTCGGAAGTTCATATCCTAATTGAAGAGCTAAGATAGCACGAGTGACTGATTTCGATTTTCCATTTTTAAAGTATCGGCCGTAGCCTTGACCGTCTTTTGAACCTTGGAAAAGGATACAGCCATTATCTTGTATTTCTCCTAAAAAATTAGGTGAAACTGTAGTGAAGTTATGGGGAATATTTGCCTTAAGTATCTTAGTAATAGTGTCATGATCTACTCCATATTCTTTTGCTAGGTGGTTCTTGATGGTTCCAGCTAAATATTTAGTCTGAATTTCCCGCAGTTGTGCGATCGAGAGTTTGCCAATACCTGAAATACTTTTGCGTCTTGGAGTTTTGCGATTGCGCCCCATCATCTGTCCGGTATTCTCAGCAGCCGATCCGGCTACCAGATGTTCCGGGTTAATGCAGCCTGGATTGTCGCAGGTGTGGCAAGCAAAATGACCAGAATCGAGGAATCCTGCTATTTTCGATTCGAGGACTAATCGGTGGACTAATACCGTTTTGCCATCGAGCCACTTGCGCCCGTAACCGTTACCGAACTTACTGCCTTGCCAGTTAATACAGCCTGTATCCAGGTCTAATTCTCCTTCAATTCCGGGGATAACTGTTACAATACTCACGTCAGCGTCTCTCCTTGTTAGAGCGTTGATTTGCCTCAGCAGTGTTGATACCACTGCTGAGGCATTTTTATTTGAGAGTTTCGATTAAAGATTTTAGATTGAATGTTACTAAAAAATCTAAAATCTCTAATCTCTAATCCTCGTCTTCGTCGCGAGAAAGCGATTCGTAGGTAGGCCTGGAGGGCGATCGCTTGCCCCCAACATCTGCCATCAAATCTACCTCTACGTGCTCGCTGCCTTCGTCGTTCGTATTCACCTTGTGCACGGCAATATCCAAGCACAAAGACTGTAACTCCCGCATTAGCACCTTGAAAGATTCGGGAGTACCGGGGCGCGGAATGGCTTTACCTTTGACGATCGCATTTAAAGCCTCGTTTCTACCCTGCATATCATCCGACTTCACAGTCAGCAATTCTTGCAAGGTGTAGGCACAGCCAAAGGCTTCCAGAGCCCAAACTTCCATTTCTCCGAACCGTTGTCCACCCTGCTGCGCTTTGCCACCTAGAGGCTGCTGCGTTACCAGGGAGTAAGGGCCGGTGCTGCGGGCGTGGATTTTGTCGTCTACCAAGTGAACCAGCTTCAGCATATAAGCAATGCCGACTGTCACAGGGCGATCGAACGGTTCGCCAGTTCGGCCATCGTAGACAATAGTCTTGCCTGGATGCTTTTCATTAAACACCCACGGCTTACCCGTTTTTTCCCTGGCCTCCTGTAACTTGCCGTGAACGGTTTCGCGAGACTTTTCGGCGCCGTGCATTTCATCAAACGGCACCATTTTGAACCGCATCGACAGATTTTCACCGGCCCAGCCCAGCAAACACTCGAAGATTTGACCCACGTTCATCCGTGACGGTACACCCAACGGATTCAGCACAATATCAACCGGAGTTCCATCAGGCAAATAAGGCATATCCTCCATCGGTAGAATGCGGGACACAATACCCTTATTGCCGTGGCGGCCGGCCATTTTGTCGCCGACTTGAATTTTGCGTTTTTGGGCTACATAGACGCGGACGACCATGTTGGCGCCTGGAGGTAATTCATCACCTTGTTCGCGAGTAAATACGCGCACGTCCACCACACGGCCTTTTTCGCCGTTAGGAACTCGGAGGGAGTTGTCGCGCACGTCGCGGGCTTTTTCGCCGAAGATTGCTCTGAGTAGTTTTTCTTCGGGAGGTTGGTCGGATTCACCTTTGGGAGTGACTTTACCGACCAAAATATCGCTAGCTTCTACCCAAGCACCCTTGCGGATGATGCCCTGTTCGTCTAGCTGGCGCAGCGCGTCTTCGCCGACGTTCGGAATTTCACGGGTGATTTCTTCGGGGCCGAGTTTAGTTTGGCGGGCTTCGATTTCGTACTTTTCAATGTGGATGGAAGTGTACACATCTTCGTACACCAAGCGCTCGCTAATCAGCATCGCGTCTTCGTAGTTGTAGCCTTCCCAGGGCATATAAGCTACGAGGATGTTGTGGCCGAGAGCCAGTTCTGCCCCTTCGGTGGAGGAACCGTCGGCGAGGACTTGACCTGCTACGACGCGATCGCCCTCATAAATTAAAGGACGTTGGTTTAAACAGGTATCCTGGTTAGAACGCTGATATTTTTGCAGTTCGTGTTCGATGCAGCCTGCATATTTTTGCTTCCAAACCGAGGGTTGTTTGTACTTGAGTTCGTCATATTCCCGAATCAAGAAATGTTCTTCGCTGGAAGTCGATTCGACATCTACAGCCAAGGGTTTGACAATAATCCGGGTAGCATCGATGTAAATCACCTCGCCGTTGACCTTGGAAACTACCACCATCCCGGAATCTCGCGCGGCCTGAGCTTCTAGCCCTGTACCTACGAGGGGACGTTCTGGTTTCAACAAAGGTACAGCTTGCCTTTGCATATTTGATCCCATTAGAGCTCGGTTAGCGTCGTCATGTTCCAGGAACGGAATCAGCGATGTGGCGACGGAGACGATTTGGACTGGCGAAATTGCCATGTAGTCCACCTGCATCGGCGTAGTCGTCGTAAATTCTTGGCGGTAGCGGACGGCTACAGTTTCGCCCAAGAGGTTGTTGTTTTCGTCGAGGCTAATGTCCCCCGGCGCGACGCGCAAATCATCTTCTTCATCGGCTGTCATGTAAACAGGAGCTTTATCGCGCAGCACCTGTCCTTTTTCTACTGGATAAAAAGGAGTTTCAATGAAGCCGTAGGAGTTAACTCGGGCGTGGGTTGCTAGGGAACCGATGAGACCGGCGTTGGGGCCTTCTGGGGTTTCGATCGGGCAAATCCGACCATAGTGGGATGGGTGAATGTCTCGCACCGCGAAACCGGCGCGTTCGCGAGTCAAGCCTCCTGGGCCAAGGGCGGATAGTCGGCGTTTGTGTGTCAGTTCTGCTAAAGGATTCGTTTGATCCATGAACTGCGATAGCTGGGAGGAACCGAAGAATTCCTTGATTGCTGCTACCAGCGGTTTGGGGTTGACCAAAGAAGCTGGGCTGAGGGAGTCGGCATCGGAAACGGTCATCCGTTCGCGGATAATCCGTTCTAAGCGGTTCAAACCTACGCGGACTTGATTTTGCAGCAGTTCTCCGACACTACGGACGCGACGGTTGCCTAAGTGGTCGATGTCATCCGTTGAGCCGATGTCGAATTCGAGATTGATCAAATAGTCGATCGCCGTCAAGATATCTTGCGATGTCAACACCCGCGTCGTATCTGGGATAGACAGATGCAACTTCTTGTTCAATTTGTAGCGACCAACCCGACCCAAATCATAGCGTTTGGGGTCGAAAAAACGGGAGTTAAGCAGTTGTTCGCCCCCTGCTACGGTGGGGGGTTCACCTGGACGCAGCTTGCGGTACAGCTCCATCAGAGCTTCTTCTTCGCCGAATTGTCCTTCTTTCTCGATCGTCTTTTGGAAGTATTCGGGATGGCGCAAACTGTCGTAGATTTCGCCGTCTGTGAGTCCGAGGGCTTTTAGTAGGACTTGAGCGCTGAGTTTGCGGGTTTTGTCGATTCTGACCCAGACTAAATCGTTTTTGTCTGTTTCAAATTTCAGCCATGCGCCACGGTTGGGGATTAGAGATGCGTTGTAGGAACGGCGGCCATTTTTGTCCGTTTCCGATTTGTAGTATACGCCGGGCGATCGAACAATTTGATTAACAATGACTCGTTCCGCGCCGTTGATGATGAAAGTGCCTCGTTCCGTCATCAATGGCAAATCGCCGATGAAGACTTCTTGTTCTTTTATTTCCCCGGTTTCTTTGTTAATCAGGCGGGTAGGAACGTACATTTGCACTGAGTAAGTGCTGTCGCGCCGTTTTGCTTCGTCTACGTCGTATTTTGGGCGCTTCAGTTTGAAGTCTTTGCCCATGAAGTGCAGTTCCAGCTTGCCCGTATAATCTGTAATCGGGGAGAAACTGTCTAGTTCTTCGATCAGTCCGGCTTCTAGAAACCAGCGAAAACTTGCCCGCTGGATTTCGATCAGGTCGGGCAAGGTGAAGGCAAATTCTGTGTAATCTTTAGTGGTCATTAGTGTCCTTTCTCCGCAGTGGCTCTAGCTTTTTACATGGCGCCAAGGCTTGGCTTTTTTACCTTGTTGCGTTTTTTTGATGAATTGTGTGAGAGAATTTATATGATGTTTTCGATCGCTTGCCAATTGCTGCAACGATTATTTGTGCTGGTTGCTCGCAGTAGTTTTTTGCGGATTTTGGATTCTATCAAGATACTTTTAGATCCGATCTCTTGGTGTCCCAGGGCAAACTCCCTAGACATTTGACTGCTAAAATTGACTTGACAGCTATTGCCAGATTGCTGAGGTTCCAAGTTTCTTCAGATGTTTGACACTCCCCGCCCGGTCGGTGCGGGGATTCTTGATTCACAGACATACCTTAAAATTGTCCATCCTTTCGGCAATACTTAAACCAAAAACCCGTTCAATAGAACCTATGTTTCGAGCCTAATTTGAACAATCCCAGAGGGTTCATCTCCTCAAGCGATAG
>CASBQF010000039.1 GCA_949127775.1 Oscillatoriales cyanobacterium PMM_0080 | reverse complement strand
GGAGTGGGGGTGGCCAGAGGTGGGGGGAGAAACCGGGCTTCTACGATTTTTTTCATTGAGTTACCAAAAATTTTCCTAGAAACCCGGTTTCTGAGGTCAAGAATGCCTTAAGATCACCCAAAAGAATGATTTATTGACCAAAAGTTGCGTGTTATCTTGACTAGGTAATTCTATACAAAAATACTTTTACCTCAAAGGAGAACAAAAAATGGACACACCTACAGATCGCGAACAAGAACCAGTCGGGACAAGAGAACTCGAATCAATACCTGTATCTGGAACAGTTTCGGCCCAAAAAGTTACTGAGGTTAACTTTGAATCGATTCCTTTACAAACTCCTGTCTATACTCAGGAAAAAGTTAGCGTCGAGGAGTTAAAGATTAACGGCGATGATTTGGTTTCTAAAGTTAAGGAACTGATTCACGAAGGGAGTATCCGTCGCCTGATTATCAAAAATGAAGAAGGACGGATCTTGGTAGAAGTTCCTCTGACGGTGGGAGTAGTCGGCGGAGTCATCAGTGCGACTTTGTTTCCAGTGATTGCAGCAGTAGGGGCGATCGGTGCATTAGTCGCTCATCTGACGATCGTCATTGAAAGAACAGATTGACGGTTGACAGTTGACAGTTGAGGGCGATCTCTACCTGGAAGGAAGAGAATTCGAGTAATGAATAGTCTTGTTTTAATAGTGACAAGGTGCGCAATGCGCACCCAGGGCTGTTTCATTCTCTTGTAGGGGCGGTGCCCCCGTGCTCTTGTAGGGGCGGTGCCCCCGTGCCCGCCCGAGCTCTGAAGCACGTGCAAAATCGTCGATTAAGAGGGTCGGCACGCACCATCCACGACCCCTACAGAATTATTGTTTTCTTGAGAATGAAACAGCCCTGATTGCGCACCCTACAGAATTAAGTTCTGCGTCCAGGAATGAGTTTGTAAACATCTGCTAAGAAATAGTTTAGTGAAGCTCATTTAACTTTGCCTAAAGCCGTCTTCCTGCTGTCAAAGAGTTTCATAACTCCCGCAGAGATAGTGTCGATGACATCGGGAGCGCAGTAAGACAGAAACTCTTCTGACGAAATATGACCGGCAAAAAACTCTTGAGCTTTCTTCAAAAAGTTTTCTGTTTCAGCAAAGCCGATAGATTTGATAATAAATGTAGCTACGGGAGAGTTTTTAATATCATAGGGAGATTCTTGATTGCGTCCGATTGCTAATAAATTTAAAACCTCTTTTTCTAACTGACTTTCTAAGGGGTAGGCGATTTGTCGGTTGGGCAAATAATCTTCTAAAACCGATGCTTTAAATCCAGGTACGCGCAATTCTCCCATCATAGTTGAAAGCGGAATGTCGCGCCCCAAGCGGTAAGAAAGAGCTTCTAAAATGGCGATAGTAATTAGCTTAATACCCAAATAAAGTTTGGCAACTGCGATATTTTTTTGAGTTTGGTGAATCATGTTAGTATAGGTTTCATCCTCCGGTTCTTGCATAAACTGTTGGAAAACCAGTTCGGGCTTGAGGAAGTTCAAAAATCCTTCCATTTTTTGCAGAGAGCGGCGATATCCACCAACAGTATAGGAATTGACGTTGCTCAATTCGTGGTTGGTTTCCGGCATCAAATTCCAGGTATTGTCTAAGAAATTAGAGGAATTTGGAGAGGCGAAATTCTCGACATCCCGATTGGCTAACCTGACAGAACGCTTGACAATTTCTGCGGTTTCGGCATCAGTCCATCGGAAATCAAAATCGCGATTTATAGTTACCAATCGATGATGCAAAAGCTCGATCGCGCTTAAGCCACTTGGCGCAACCGGACGAAAAGGAATAGTAGCTTCGATGCAGGCGGCGATTTGACCGATCGCACTAGCCGACAAGAAAGGTTCCAAAGATTTGGCAGCAATCACGGCACTCAAAAATTCGTTTTGACCGGCAAATGGAGAGAGAGTCTTACCGGGAGCAAACCCAAATATTGAAGCCACGAGTTGATACATGGCATCATCGGGCAGTTCGGTTGTATCTTTGATCGCTAATTGCGATCGCACTTCTTTGACAAAGGGACAAAGGGCGCTACTGATATTGAAACTCACGCCCTGATCGACTTGCACGTATACAAGGTCGTGAAACAGGGCAGAGAGCACCTCGATCGGATCGATCGACCCCCCGACCTCAAAGATGTGTTCCGACGTGTGAAAGTAGCGCCAAGGCCCTCTCATCGTTTGAATGATTAGCTCGGCTATCTGCTCCAGTTTCGCAATGTCTACTCGACCACCCAATTGCTCGATCGAGTTGACCAAACAATCCAAACACCGTTTTTGTTCTCCGAAAAGCTCCATTTACGCACCTCCAGTGCATTCCCCTGATTGTCTCGCACGCCTTATTGAATGGTATCAAAACGGGCTGCAATTGTACCATCGTTGGTCGCTCAAAAATTAGAAATGTGAATAAGCTGTTAGTCATTTAAATTTCTTGCTTGAACCCTTTACAGTATGGGGTCTGAGCGACAAATAGTGCAGTTTGAATGTCGAACAGCTTAGTCTGGTCGAGGGCTAAAAGACAGAGGGGAAGAGAGGATGAGGGGAAGAGACTGATTGGGGAGAATTCTCAATTCAAAATTTGCGGCGATTCCCGCAACAAAAGCAATTTTTATCATCGTTTTTAGCCCCCGCACGCTTTCGGCAGATCGATTTTCAGCTTTTAGACAGATGTAAAAACTCGATCGCCCGCTGCACTATTAATTAAGAACTCAGCAATTTGGGAGACTAGGTGGTGTGAAATTCGTGTCCGATCCGCGGATAATCGTCAAAATTCGCAAGATGAACGAGCGGGTGCGATGGCAAGAAAAGTCGATCGCCGATCGGGGAATCGACCAAACTCGCATGGTTTTGGACGATCGAACCGATGACTCCCCAGAGTTTTCATTTTTAGTTCTAGGCGACAGCGGCACGGGCAACCACCGGGGCCACAACCCCCAACGGCAGGTTGCCCAACAAATGATCTCGGAACGCGAAAGTTGCCGTTTCGTCATCCACACGGGCGATGTAGTTTATCTCGTCGGTTCCAGCGAATATTACTTGCGAAACTTTATTCGCCCCTACCGAGAGTTTCTCGTCGGTGGCGAGCAACCCTCTCGGATTGCGTACGATCGCATGGTGTTCAACTTTCCGTTTTTGCCAGTACCGGGAAACCACGACTACTACGACTTGCCCGTACTCTACGGCCTTCTCTCGGCGACAGCTTTGCCGCTGCGGAAGCTGTTGGGTTCCAAGTTGGATCTCGATGTCGGCTGGCACGGTTCCGATCGCGGAAATGCCTACGCTAAAGCGTTTCTCGACTACCTGCAAGCTCACAAACTGCCCGGAGAGCTCGATCGCCACCTAGACACCCACTACACCGCCAGCACCAGCACAGGCCGCTGCCTCCGCTACCAACCCGGACGCTTTACCCGCTTACCCAACCGCTATTACACATTTCGCAGCGGCGGCATCGACTTCTTCGCCCTCGACTCCAATACTTTCAACGAACCGTTGCCGATCCCGAAAACCAAACAGGGCGACATTCGCCGCCAAAATTTGGAACTTGAGAGGGAAAAGTTGGAACAAGAAAAATTGGAAATGCTCGAAATGTCCGATCGGCTAAACCCCGAAATTCCCGAGGACGCCGAACAGCTAGACGACTTGACCGCCAAATTAGCACAAGTTGACGAAATGCAGATGGATATTGACAAACAACTGTCGCCCGACAGAACCGCAACCACCGATGTCGAACAACTCGAATGGCTGAAACAAAGACTGATTGCATCTTGGGCCGATTCAGAGGTGCGGGGGCGAGTAATTTATCTGCACCATCCCCCCTACGTCACCGAGGCGACAAAGTGGAATCAAGCTCAAACTTTGGCGGTGCGGTGGCGTTTGCGCGAGGTACTCGACGCGGTGGCGGATGCAGTTGGGAAGGAGGCGCGGGGCTGTCCCCTAGTAGATTTGGTGCTCACAGGCCACGCCCACTGTTTGGAATACCTGCGCACTGGGGATACTGGACATGGGGACTCTGGGATTAATTGGATTGTCTGCGGGGGAAGCGGGCACAGTCTGCGGCGCCAGCGCCCGGAAGGGCCGGTGTTGCAAGAACCATCGAGCCCGGAAGCTTATCGGTTGGCACGGGAGGCTGGTGCTGAAACTGCGGGCCCGCAGGTAGCGGAATCTTTGCTATTTGTCGGCCGCAGTGGTGAAGGTTCCCACAAACGCCGCCCTTATTCGTGTTTGCGGATTGATGTTCTTGACGGGACTCCCCCCAAATTCCGAGTCAGACCTTTGGTTGTCGAACGATTTGAGGGGAAATGGCAGGAAATCGCGATCGAACCTTTTGTCATTTAACTTCATTTCTAGGTTCGATCGTTCGGACTTCAGTCCTCTGAAAAAGAAGGACTAAAGTCCTCGCTACGAACCAAATTGATTGTTTATGTCTCAAACACAGAAACCTTCAATCTTTACACTCATCAACTTAAATTCAAGATCAAAATTCCATGATTGCTAACTTAACCCCCACGGGCTGGGAAATTATTTATCACCGCGCCCACGCTTTACTCGCCGCCCAACTGGGCGGACAGTGGAAGCGCTCAAAATCTCCGGTTCGTCTGTACGAAACCATAGCAGCGATTTCCCACCACGACGATTTAGAGAAAGAGTGGGAAGAAGATATCTTGACTGAAGCCGGCGCGCCCTTAGATTTTACCTTGGAGACGGAAACTTCTCTGCCGAAAATGCGAGGAATGACGGAGACTTCTCTATATCGCGGTAGATGGGTAGCCATGCTGATTTCTATGCACATGAGCTTTCTGAATGAAGGAAAGCGGGGAGAGTCAAAGGAACTCGACCAATTTTTGGACGAACAAATCGCTAACCAAAAAAAGTGGCGCGAGGAGATGAAGATTTCTAAGGAAGAGGCAGAATCGGCTTATGCTTTTTTCCAGTGGTGCGATCGGCTATCATTAATTCTTTGCAGCGGCGAGTTACCCGCCGGAGAACGAGCTTTAGAAATTAGTGTCGGCCCCGACGGCAAGCGCTACGATATTGTACAGAACAGCAACGAACTCGTGACAGTAACTCCTTGGCCTTTTGAAGACGATAAATTTACTGTGAACGTCGAAGCATCCTATTTGGATCAAGTAAAGTTCGACAGCAACCAGGAAATCAAGGAAGCACTGCACAAAGCTCAGAAAAAACAGTTGGAGTGGACTTTTGTCAAGTCTTAATTAAACGGCATAGCAGAAATACTGCACTGTTCCCGGTTCGATCGTTCGGACTGATATCAATTCCGGTTGCATCGGAATTAATATTACCCGAAATCAGGACACGGCAGTGCCGTGTCCCTACAATTAATCGGGTGTAGGGAAACGGCACTGCCGTGTCCTCTATATCATTCCGGCACAACCGGAATTGATATGAAGTCCTCATGAAAAGAAGGACTAAAGTCCGAACGATCGAACCAAATTGATTATTGTCGATCGACCAGACATAATTTCACCAATTAGCAATTACCAATTACCAATTACCAACTATGAAACGTTCAGCTTGCCTAATTTTCAATCCCGTCGCCGGCAACAGTAACCCCGAGCAAGACTTAGCTAGAATTCAGGAACTTTTAGAGCCGTTTATTGACTTAGACATTCGGCTGACAACGGTAGAAATAGACGCAGATCAACTCGCCCGCGAAGCAGTTGCTAGAGGAGTTGAAGAAATTATTGCTTCCGGGGGCGACGGTACATTATCGGCAGTTGCTGGTGCGATTGTCAGTACAAATATTCCTTTAGGAATCATTTCGCGGGGAACTGCGAATGCTTTTGCGAATGCTTTAGAAATTCCGAATACAATCGACACCGCCTGCGCCAATATTTTGGGAGGGTTGACGCGGGTGGTGGATGCGGCGATTTGCAACGGTGAAATGCCGATGGTTTTGTTAGCTGGAGTGGGTTTTGAGGCGGAAACTGTCGAATTAGCCGATCGCGACATGAAGAATCGCTGGGGAATGCTGGCCTACATTCTGTCAGGAATCAAACAGTTAAACAATTTAGAAAGATTTGAGGCGGAAATTGAAACCGAAGATAAAATCATCACCGTTACTGCTGTAGCCGTGACAGTAGCGAATGCAGCGCCACCTACATCGATTTTAGCGCAAGGCCCGGCGGGGATTATTTTTGATGACGGCTTGCTGGATGTGACGCTGGTGGCGCCTCAGACTAAGGCTGGGGCGATCGCAGCCTCTTATCACCTCTTGCAAACAGCTTTGAGTGGCAATCCTACCGATAGTGACGACATCGGTTATTTGCGCGCCAAAAAAGTAAAAATTACTGCCGATCCTGCTCAAAAAGTGGTGATAGACGGCGAAATTGTCGGGATGACTCCGCTGTCTATTGAGTGCATTCCCGGAGGTTTAACTATTTTTGTACCGCGAGTTGAAGAAGAGCCACTGGTCGAAAAACTCACAGGTTTAGCGGACATTGAAGTTACGATGAAACCCTTAAGTTAAAGTTTTCTGCAAGACAAACAATCAGAAAGACCGCGCGGGCGGTCTTTTCTTTTTATGCCTCTAATATTTGGCGAATCCGACGTTCTAAAAGTTCGAGATCGAGTCCACCTTCATCGCGGCTGATGCGGCGCACGGTGACATTAACATTGTTCAAATCTGCCAGCAAATCTTGGAGGATTTCTTGTTGCTGACGAGCTTGAGTAATTTCGCGCGGCTCCTGCACCAAATCGCGGACGATCGTATCTTCGGCGCGGGAAGCAACGATCGGGTCTGCTTCGCCGTCTATGTGGACGAAAGTGCGCCGTCCTGGGCCGCGTTCTGCTTCGATTGGGATTACTGCTGTCACTTTGTCCGATCGTACATATTTACCAAATCCTAGGTGGACTAAGACGGAAGATTGTATTTTCATAGATAGCAAGTTTTATTTGTAAGTTATCTATATTTTAACTTTTCTAAGCATGATATGACAACTAATATTAGAGATAATATTACTACAAAATATGTCGGTTTTTTCTCTGTTTTATTGTTGTCAGATTTAGTAAAAAGTGCTAATATTTTCTGTAATAATTCAACGGTATATCAATTTTGCTTGGATCGGAATTATTTAACCACAGAGAGCGCAGAGAACACAGAGAAAGAGTCCAGAGAGATGAATGATTCTGATGTTAACAGGTTTGATATCATTCAAGGGCTGGGTTGAATCAAATAACTAAATAAAATACGATTCCACAGTCATCTTGAGAGGACTTTCGCTATGAGATAGGGGTTGAAAACCCTGTCGGACTATCGGAATATGGCAAATCTCGGACTGTTGGTGCGCGACAGTTGGCTAATGCGCTAACATAGAATTATAGCAATTTGCGATTTTGAGATTCGAGAATGATGCCCACCGATGAATAGGAAAGCCTAAATCATGCTAATTAGTCTCGACTTAGTTATCAGCCTCCTGACGGCAATTCCCTTCGGCACTATCAAAGACAAGTTTCAGCGCAACGAAACAGTCATCAAATTATTAAAAAGATTTAACCTCGACCCCGATGCTCCGCCAGCCGATTTCGCGGGAGTCTATGTTTATACTTTAGTAGAATACGGGGCTGGGAAACCCAAGCAGATTTTAGAACTGTTTCGCCAAAAAGAGATTGAATCAGCATTTCGGAAAGCTTTCGAGTCCGATAGCCCAGCTATTTTAATTAAAGCTGGCGATGAATATCTGAATGAGAGTGCTTTAGGTAAAGAACTTCGAGATTTAGGGATTGACCCCAGACGGGAATTTATGGCATTTGCCGCCGTGTTTATGGAAGTAGCAAAGCGGACGCGGACGCTGGGAGATGTGATGGTGGGAAATGCGATCGCCTCTTTGCAAAAACGCCTATCTATGGTACTCGATCGCATCGAACGCCTCCCCACTCTCGAAGGAATCCGCACCGAATTTGCACGCTTAGAATCCGAAAATTATCCCGCACTTCCCGCAGCAGCATCAACAAATATTCAAAAGTCTCAAGCTTTTATTTTATCACAACAAGTTCGAGGTTGGTTTGAAACATTAAATTATCAGTTTGAGCCACATCAAATTTCGGAAGATAACTATTTTGAATGGATTATCAATGTTCCGGTGAGACGCAAAAAGTACGATCGCATTTTAGTGCGCGGCATAGCCGGAGAAGCCGGACTCAGAGACATCTCAGCCTTGCGCGAGTCGGTGGAAAAACAGCGCACCGATGAAGGATGGTTAGTCACCGCCCGCCGCATCAGTCGCGCCGCGCGGGATGAGGTAGAGAAAGCCGAAAATCATAATTTAGCTTGCTATACCTTCGATGAATTACTCGACCAAGATGCCGATTTTACCTCTTATCTGGATTGGCTAGAAACTGAAATCACCAGCCGAGGAATTGATACCAAATATGTGCCGCTAGCCTGTACGAAAGAAGAAATCGATCCCGATACTCAGCGCAAGATAGGCGTGAGTCATTATGGCGGGCGAGATGGCTGGATCGAAGGTTATATTGACCTGTGGTTGAATGACCCAGTAAAAGAACATATTTCAGTTTTAGGAGAATTTGGAACCGGGAAAACTTGGTTTGCGATGCACTATGCTTGGATGGCGCTACAACGCTACAAAGAAGCTCAAAAGCGCGGCTTAGAACGTCCGCGTTTGCCGTTAGTAATTCCGCTGCGAGATTACGCGAAAGCAGTTAGCGTTGAGTCGCTATTTTCCGAGTTTTTCTTTCGGAAACACGAGATACCTTTAGCGGGTTATTCGGCCTTTGAACAACTCAATCGCATGGGTAAATTTCTGCTAATTTTCGATGGTTTTGATGAAATGGCCGCTAAGTGCGATCGGCAGGAAATGATTAACAACTTTTGGGAATTAGCAAAAACCGTCGTTCCCGGCGCAAAAGTCATCCTCACTTGCCGTACCGAACACTTTCCTGAAGCGAAGGAAGGACGGGCGTTGTTAAATGCCGAACTGCAAGCATCAACAACTATTTTAACAGGCGAAACTCCCCAATTTGAAGTATTAGAATTAGAGAAATTTAACGACGAGCAAATTCGGCAAGCGCTGTCAGTTCAAACAGAAGCCGCCACAGTCGAAAAAGTGATGGGAAACCTGCAACTATTGGATTTAGCGCGTCGCCCTGTGATGACCGAGTTAATTTTGGAAGCATTGCCCGATATTGAAGCTGGAAAACCAGTGGATATGTCGCGCATTTATCTGTATGCAGTGCGGCGGAAGATAGAGAGAGATATCAAAGCTGAACGGACTTTTACTTCGTTAGCAGATAAGCTTTACTTTTTGTGCGAGTTATCGTGGGAAATGCTGTCTACCGACCAAATGAGTCTGAATTATCGCGGTTTTCCCGATCGCATCCGCGGCCTGTTTGGTTCCATCGTCCAAGAGGAAAAAGACTTAGACCACTGGCATTACGATATGATGGGTCAAACGATGCTGATCCGCAATGCAGATGGCGATTATACTCCGGCGCACCGTTCGTTATTAGAGTTTTTTGTCGCTTACAAATTTGCAGCGGAATTGGGAGTTTTGGCCGCAGATTTTACCGAATTAGTTGCGCCGGAACAGTCTTGTGTAAATCCTGATGTTGAGGCTCAATTATACACTTGGTCTAATTATTGTCGGCTTCAGGCGCAGAAGAGAAATCAGAAGGAATTGATCGCGCCTTTGCAGGGATTTGTTGCTGAAAATTTAGGGCAAATTCGTAATAGTTTTGGACAAGCGCGGCTGACGAAAGCTGTGATGGATTTGTTATTGCCGATGGTTTCGGAAACGGGGGTTTTGCCCCTTCTGGAAATTCTGGAAGCAACGCGAGGCAAAACTGAAAGCGAGGTAGGTTATGTGGGAGGGAATGCGGCGACGCTGTTGGTGAAAATCGATCGCACTGCGTTAGAAACAAAAGACCTTTCTCGTGCAGTTATTTTAGGTGCTGATTTTACAAATGCGACGCTGCGACACGTCAATTTTGCTGAAGCAAATTTAGCTAATTCTATTTTTACTAAAATCTTCAGCAGTGTTCGATCGGTAATATTTAGTCCTGATGGCAAACTGTTAGCTACAGGTGATAGCGATGGCGTAGTTCGCTTGTGGGAAGCTAGCAGTGGCAGAGAAATATTGACCTGTAAAGGACATACCAACATCGTGGAGTCTGTCGCCTTCAGTCCTGACGGTGAGATACTGGCTAGCGGGAGTTATGACAAAACAATCAAGTTATGGGATATAAAAACTGGTGAATGTTTAAAAGTTTTGCATGGACATACCGAATCAGTCATGTCAGTCACCTTCAATCCTGATGGAAATATACTCGCTAGTGGGAGTTTCGATCGCACGGTAAGGTTATGGGATATCCGCACGGGTGAATGCTGCAAAATTTTGCACGGTCATACTGAAAATGTGTTTTCAGTCGCTTTTCATCCTGCTGGTGAGATGCTTGCCAGTGGAAGCGGCGACAAAACAGTGAGGGTGTGGAATGTCGGTAGCGGTGAATGTCTCAAAACTTTGCAAGGTCATACTAAAAGCGTGTTTTCAGTTGCTTTCAATTTTGCTGGTGAAATACTTGCTAGTGCAAGCGCCGACAAAACAGTGAGGGTGTGGAATATCGGTAGCGGTGAATGTTTCAAAACTTTGGAGGGACATTTCGATCAAATAAAGTCGATCGCCTTTAGCCCAAATGGCGAAATACTTGCAAGTGGCAGTCACGATCGCACAGCAAAACTGTGGGATATCAATAGCGGTGAATGCTTGAATACTTTGCAAGGGCATAACGATCGAGTAGGGTCAATCGCCTTCCATCCTGGGGGTGAAATACTTGTTAGCGGCAGTTACGATAAAACGCTGAAGCTGTGGGCGATCGACAGCGGTGAATGCTTGAATACGCTGCAAGGGCATAGCAATCAAGTCAGGTCGATCGCCTTCAGTCCCAACGGTGAAATACTGGCCAGCAGCGATGACGCGCAAACAGTCAAGCTGTGGGATGTCAACACTGGTGAATGCCTCCAAATTTTGCAGGGACATCTCGATCGGGTAAACTTAGTTGCCTTCAATCCTTCGGGTCAAATACTTGCCAGTGCTAGTTTTGACGAAACACTCAGGCTGTGGGATATCCGTAGTGGTGAATGCCTCCATACTTTGCCGTGTGGAAAGGAAGTACGATCGATCGCCTTCAGTCCTTCGGGTGAAATACTTGCTAGTGCAGCTTATAACCAAACGGTGATGCTGTGGGATATTGGTACTGGCGAATGCCTCAAAACCTTGGAAGGGCAAAAAAATTCAGTACACTCGGCTGCCTTCAGTCCTTTGGGCGAGATATTTGCCAGTGCAGGTTTTGATGGAACGGTGAGGCTGTGCGATATCCATACTGGTGAATGCCTCCACATCTTACAGGGGCATACGGGTTGGGCACGCGCGATCGCCTTTAGTCAGAACGGTGAAATATTTGCCAGTGGAAGTGTCGATCGAACAGTAAGATTATGGGATGTTCGCAGTGGTGAATGCCTCCAAATATTGCAGGGGCATACAGATTGGATACGTTCAGTTGCCTTTAGTTATTCTGGTGAAATAGTTGCTAGTGGAAATGTAGATGGAACGGTAAGAATATGGGATATCCGTACAGGTGAATGTCTAAAAGTTTTGCAAGGTCATACCAATAGAATTAACTCAGTTGCCTTCAGTTCAAATGAAAAAATCATTGCTGCTTGCAGTCGGGATGGCATAATTAGGATTTGGGAGATTGAAACCGGTGAGTGCCTCAAAATACTCAAAAGTGACCGACCTTATGAAAACATGAATATCACGGGTGTTACGGGTTTAACAGAGGCTGAAAAAGCCACGCTCAAAGCTTTAGGGGCTGTGGAAAATTAATCATCGCCAAGGAGGAATTATGCAGTCAGCAATACGGATTACGACGAAAGTTCTTGCAGGAAATAAACTTGAAATTCAAGTGCCACCTGGATCGGTGGGTGAAGAGGTTGAAGTTTTTGTGATTATACCAGAAAAGCTTCAAGGCGGGCGGCGTAAGGTGTTGGAATTGCTTACAGAAATCCGCAGCCGTCATGTTTCCAGAACTGTTGAAGAAATCGATCGGGAACTTCAAGAAGAAAAAAACTCATGGGACAACTAAACCTACCCTCCTCTGCTACAATTTAGTTGGAACAAGCGGAGAGTCAATTTAAAGTATAATTTAAATCACTCTGGAGACAAAACAATGAATACTGCCAAACTCTCGATCGCCGATGACTACCAGACAGTCATATTACCCAAAGAATTTCATTTTGCAGGTAATGAAGTGTATGTAAAAAAAATAGGAGATGTTCTTGTCCTAATCTCCAAAAAAAATCCTTGGCAAACTTTTTTTGATAGTTTAAATATGTTCTCGGACGACTTTATGTTAATCAGGGAGCAGCTTCCTCTGGAGACTAGAGAGGCTTTTGAATCAAATTTTTACTAGATACTAACATCTGCATCTGCATCGTTATATCCCTTCTTCCCTTTGGATAGATCCAAAAACCTGTTCCACAGTCAAATTAAGTTCGGGTAAAGCAAACGACAAAATTCGATCGCCCTCTCGGAACTGGCTAGCCTGATATTCCCCCTCAACTAACTGATAAACCGAGATTGTAGGTTGTTTCGGATTGCCAATGAAGCGTCGGCCACCCAACGCAGCATAATCCACAACCCAATATTCCGGGATACCCAATCTTTCATAATCAGCTACTTTAACCAAGTAATCATCTTGCCAGTTGGTGCTAACTACCTCGATCGCAAGTTTAACAGATTTACCTTGGGTAATAATCGATGATTTTTTCCAAAGTGGCTCCGAAATCAACGCTGGCTTGTCTAATACTATGATATCTGGCTGATATCCTGTCGTCGCTCCTAGAGGCTTGACCAAATAGGTTGATGGTGTTATGTAAGGAAGATTAAGGCGATCGATCTCTACGTTAATTTTGCGGATTAGAAAACTTGTAACTTCCTCATGATCGCCGTTTGGATTCATCTCAACTATTACTCCATTTCGTAGCTCGAAACGTCCTTGGCCATCGGGATACCACTCTATAAATTCCTCGAATGTTAGTAGTTTGGCTGTGGTTTGAATCATGTGGACACGGCCTCTTATTTTTAACTGGAATTAGTAAATATCGATCTGATAATTTATTGTACCATTCTTGATATGAGTTACGCGCGGTTAATCAGAAACCGGGTTTTTTCCATAATACTTCGTTGAAGCCAGCAGAAATGGCAAAAAACCCGGTTTCTAACGTAGTCTACTGACTAAACTGTTGCGCGTAATAACGAGCGTATCGATCGCCCTTTTCGAGCAATTCCTCATGAGTCCCCGATTCCATGACTCTGCCTTTTTCGAGAACCAAAATTCTGTCAGCCTTCCGCACGGTAGCCAAACGGTGCGCGATAATAAACACCGTGCGATCGCGCATCAATCTTTCCAAGGCCTCCTGTACCAAAGCTTCCGATTCCGAATCTAGCGCTGATGTCGCTTCATCGAGGATGAGAATTCGCGGATCGAGCAAAACTGCACGGGCGATCGCAATTCTTTGTTTTTGCCCGCCCGATAAGTTTACACCCCTTTCCCCAACCCAAGTTTGATAACCGTCGGGAAACTCGCTGATAAATTGATGGGCGTTGGCAATTTGCGCCGCTTTTTCAACATCTTTTAGTTCATAATAAGACTGACCAAAAGCAATATTTTGAGCAATCGTACCCGAAAATAAAATAGTTTCCTGCGGCACAATTCCAATTTGCCGCCGCAGCGTATTTAATGTCACATCTTGAATATCAATCCCGTCAATTAAAATCTGTCCCGCCTGCGGATCGTAGAATCTCGGCAACAAGTTTACTAAAGTAGTTTTACCCGCACCAGATGCACCGACAAGGGCGATCGCTTCTCCCGGAAGTGCCAGCAAATTCATACTTTGTAAAATTGGAACCCCCCCTAGCCCCCCCTTATCAAGGGGGGGTTGAAGCGCTTGCGCCCCCTTATCAAGGGGGGGTTGAGAAGGGTAGGCAAAGTTAATGTTGCGATATTCGACTTTGCCCGTAACGTGGGGAAGTTCGATCGCCCCGGGCTTTTCGACGACTGTTGACACAATAGCCAAAAGTTCAAAAATGCGATCGCTAGAAGCCTCTCCCTGCTTGAAATCGCCGTAATTTGCAGTGGTAATGGCGATCGGATCGATTAACAGTGCCACTCCGGCGATGTAACTGATAAATTGAGTACCTGTGAGATTTCCTTGAGCAATTTGCCAACCACCTATGAAGAAGAGCAAAATCACGCTCATCGCTTCCAGAAAGCCAACTACGACGAACTGGAGTGCTTTTATACGTTCTGATAAATACTTAGCGCGACGGTTTTGTTCTGCTTCTTCTGCAAACCTAGAAATTTCGTATTCTTCAGCCACAAATGCTTTGATTAAACGAATACCGCTAAATACTTCTGTTAGCAAAGCGGACAAATCAGAAATGCGATTTTGACTTTCTCGCGAGTAACTTAGCAGTTTTTCGCCAAACCAACCAATTAAAATAGCCATCAACGGTGCAATGATTAATGCACCCAAAGTTAATTGCCAGTTAAGATAAATCATATATCCCATGACTGCAATTAGTTGCAAAATACAAGGAATAAATTGATGAAAAAATTTATTTACGACTTCGCCAATACGGTCAATATCTTCTGTGAGGCGGTAGGATAAATCTCCGGTTTTGGCAGTTTCAAAGTATCCGAGATTGAGATGTTGGAGGTGTGCATAAACTTTTTTGCGAATTTCTAAGGCAATAGTCAAAGCTGCTTTTGCCATCAGCGTATCTTGGCCGTACTGGGCGATACCGCGAATTAGAAATATAATGGCGCTGAGTGCCGCAATTTGAGCGAATCCTTTTAAATCTCCCGTACCTACAAATTTGGCGGTTTCGCCAACCAGCCACGCGATAATTGGCCAAAATATGGTAAATACTATGGTACAAGCTAATGCTTTACCGATGGTTTGTTTTTGGGGACGGAGGTAGGGTAGGATTTGCCAATAAGTCGATCGAGCTTTCAAGATATTTTGCCCTCGCAAGTTCTGTTTTTAGAGATTAGGGTTTCGCGTTGAGAATATTGAAACTTCGATCTCCCTGGCACCCCCCTTAACAAGGGGGGGACAAAATTCTTATTCAAAGTCCCCCTTCTTAAGGGGGATTTAGGGGGATCTCTGCCTAAGTCATTGCGTAACTCATAGAGATATCTGAGCCAAAATATGATAACAGCGATCGGGCAAATCTCCACAATCATTCTTGCCCGTCGGCATGAGTAGCCCGTACTTTAGCCCCCGCGACAACTGCACCCCGAAAGGCAGCCGACTCTCCGGGTGCAAGACTAACGGGTTGAGTGTACATAAATCCGTTATCAATTAAGTTGCCTGACTCATCCAAAACTTCATAATTGACTTTGACATTTTTGATGATTTTGCAGCCTTGATTCAAAACTTTACCACTGAAGAAGTTACCGTCATAATTTGCCGCTGCGATTGATACTTTTCCAGCAATATTGGCACCGGGAATGCAAGTTTGAGAAGTTTCCGGATTGGGTTGTTTTTCGCACAACTTACCTAAGTCTACTATTCTACCATCGGGAGTTTTTAGGTAGCAAAACGGCTCGTCAATTTGAGGGTTTTGGGCTATGAAATCTGTAGATTCTGCAATCAAAGGACGAGCCGAGATCGGTGAAATTAGCAAACTTGATAAAGCTATGGTTAAATGTAAGGCTTTCATATTTATTCGAGATTTTCTGAGATTAATATGTAGGGTGCGCAATGCGCACCTTACGACGAATCACGACTAATTCTGATGAATCTAGGGTGCGCAATGCGCACCTTACAAGATTATCTAATACTCGGCTTTCTATTCCCAAGATTCCGCGCTCCGGGAACTTTTCGGCTGGGACGACGATTGTTCAAACTGCTAGCAGTTCGAGCATTCACAGCATCAGCAGAAGCTATTAAACCCAAGTCTTGCAAAATTTCCACAGCCGCCCTTTGTCCAGTTTCGCAACCGCCTTCCATGTAACCTTGATTTTCTAGCGAAGTGTGTTCCCCGGCAAAATATAAATTGCCAAATCGTTCGCCTTCTACGCGGTGCATTTGCGTCCACTGTCCGACTAAATAGCAGGAATAAGAACCTTTTGAAAAGCGTTCTCCTGGCCAAAATGCTCGCACAGCTTTGCCCGATCGCAAATTTCTCACTCCGGGAAAAACTCTGTCAAATTGTCCCAAGAATTTTTGTGCTTGATCTTCAGGAAGTCCGCTACCGATCGACAAACCCTGCTTTCCTCCTGTAAAATTAGTGATTAAACCATTAGCAGTGGGAGCAAAAGGTGTAGATTCCCAGCTATTTTGGAATCCTAAATCGGTATAAACAGAAGCAGTCGAGCGATAAGTTTCTCGCCAAATGCGACTGCGGTAGCCAGTAATCAGCTTAGAATTGGTACCATAACCCAATTGCTCGATCGCCCGTCGCTTCGGTTGGGGCAAAGGTACATTAATTTTAATGTCTCGGAGAGTGCTGAACGGCAAAGTTAGCAAAACCCGTTCGTAAATACGCTCAAAGGCGCTTTCTCCCGATCGCAAATTCACTCGATAGCGGCCATCTGCCAAAAAAGTAATCGCTTCCAAAATTGTCCCCGTCTCGATCGAACCAGAAAGTCGATCGGCTAAACGGTTGACAATTTGACTATTACCACCGTCAATTTGATAACGCTCATCGCTGTCGCCGTACAATTCAAAACTGCCAGATTCAGCACCAATTAAAAACAGCAGATTTAACGCCGACTGTTCCTCGGGATCGCGACCATATTCTGTCGTGTAAGCAATGCGCAGTAACTGCCGAACCAGAGTGCTAGTATCGGCTTGGTTTACATATTCAGCGATCGAAAGATTGTCCAATCTTTCCGCTGGTTCCGTAAAATCTTGATAGCTAATATTATCTCCTACCGCCCGCAAATCAGCAGTAATTTTACTAGCTAGCGGTGCAAAATCCGCGATCAATTGCTCAAGAGAAAATCGTCGCCCTTGAAAGAAAAAAGTATCCTTCACTAACCCCCGCTGAACTTCAACTAAGTCGATCGCCCGCAAACCCAATTCCGTCGCCAGCGAGATCAAAGTAGTGTGGCCGCTATCAATAAATTCTCCTCCCAGCTCCGCATAAATCGCTGTTCCAGCCACCCTAGGAGCCGTGCGAATCCGTCCCCCCACGCGGTTGTTTGCCTCAATGATATCGGCGCGTACGCCCCCCTGACGCAAGCGATAGCCCGCAGTCAAACCCGCAATCCCCGCACCCACAACCAAAATGGGCGATCGACCGCGTGCTTGAGCAAAAGCCCCTTCTCCCTCCCTGGTAAAAGTCGCAGCAGCAACGGCTCCCGCAGCCGCTAAACCCCCGTGCAGCAACCTGCGTCGAGATATGGGAGAATTAGCCTGATTGGGAGTACGATCGCTCAACATTCCCAGCAGTTCATCAGCCGGAATGCCCGTTTCGCTTGATTTCTGGGCAATAGTAGCAGCGCGGCGCAGCATTGCCATCAGTGCAGATTTAGCCATAATTGAGACACCCTCACAAAATTTTGATGTAAACTGGATTCTCGATCGAATTTGATTATGCACTTTCCAGACTAAAGTACAGAGAGATTTTTTTAATAATGCTAACCCTCAGAACACTGTTCGACAGCAAATTTTATCTCGAAAACAACCCAGATGTCGCCGTACAAGTTGCCAGAGGGACTGTATCGAGTCCCTTCGATCACTACCGAAAAATTGGCAAATTTGAAAACCGCGATCCGAATGCGCTGTTCGATGCCGGCTACTATTTAGACACGAATACAGATGTAGCGGTATCAGCGAAACTCAATGGCTTTTCAGCCGCCGATCACTTTATCAAATTCGGTCAATTTGAAGTTCGCAGCCCCAACCCTTTATTCGATGTTAATTTTTATCTAACCAGCAACCCAGACGTTAAGACGGCAGTCCAAACAAATGAATTTACCGCATTTGAACACTACTTCAAAGTCGGTCAATTAGAAAATCGCAAACCCAGCATTTTCTTCGATCCCAGTTTTTATCTAGAAAGATATCCGTTGGTAGGAGGCGCAGTCGGCGGTGGTGCAGTTAAAAGTGCGATCGATCACTACATTCAATTCGGTCAAAAAGAAGGACTATTGAGCACTCTCCCCGCTCCCGGCGATGATTTGAACGCAGCACAAAGCCTGGGAATTCTCACAGATAGTCTAAATGCTAATGATTTTGTAGGGGCTGCTGAAACAACAGACATTTACAGTTTCATCCTCAATACTCCCAGCATTTTTAGTGTCACTGTTGACGGTTTGAGTGCAGATGTTGATGTAGAATTAATCCAGGATCTCAACGGCAACGGCGTAGTTGGATTAGACGATATTATTGCTTCATCTAACAATTTAGGAACGGCTTCCGAAAAAATTGTCAGCAATGGGGCTTTGCCTGCGGGAACTTATTTTGTCCGCGTTTCTCAAATTCAAGGTGATACAGATTATGACTTGAGATTGCTATCCGCTCCATCAGTAACACCGCCTCAAATTTAAATTTATAATGGGTAATACCAATTTAATGTGAAGTTGCACATACCTCGATCCCCCTAAATCCCCCGAAAGCAAGGGGGACTTTGAGCAGAATCTTGTCCCCCCCTTATTAAGGGGGGCTAGGGGGGATCTGATTCTATGCAGCCTCATAAAAAATTGGTATAATGGGTAATTACCAATTACCAATTCCCAATTACCCAAAATTCAATTATTAGTTTGCGATCCGCTGGGAGAGGGCAAAGATTGAACGGGTGTCGGAGGCCAATTGGAGCGATTTTTGTTGAGAGTAGTAGACACTAAAGCATAGCCCAAAACGGCAGGAAGGACGATCGCACTCAGAAACACGATTCCCACCGCCCAAGTCATCGCATTCGACATCGGGCCGTAATGACTGCGATAAGGGTCAAATGTTGGTAAATTCGACCTCGGGGCGTCCCGCAGCCCGATCGGACGTTTGAACCGCACCCGCCTGTCATCAAGCTTTTCGAGCAAAACCCAGCCAACCTCCGCCTCTTCCCGACACAGCTTGTGAAAAATTGCCGGATTGCGAAACAAATCGCTGCTAGCCCGCACAATCTTGTACTCCCAAACCGTCAAATCATCAGCAGTGCGATCGGATGTGGGATGGCCATTGGCGATCGTATTTTCAGACGCCGTAAAATTATCTTCGCCAGATTCGTACCGAGTCAAAACTTCCTCCTCCTCATCACATTTTTTCGCCACAGCCAATTGCTCGCGGCTAACCAAAATACCCGCGAGTGCAGCCTCCAAGCCGAGACTGCCAACCATCAAACTCCAGATCGTAATTTCAGTCATAAAAGGAGTTAAAAGTTAAAAATTCAAAACTAAAAAAACTCGCTTTTAACTTTCAATCTTTAATTTTCAGATAGCCTTCCACCACACAATCTGCACCCACAGTGCGCCAAGAAACTCGCTCTAAAGTCAAAGCATCAGTCATTGCCAAAAACCCCAAATCTCCGACAGGAGTTGGAGCATTTTGGCCGCCGACAATTTTAGGAGCAATAAAAGCCATAATTTTTTGGACTGCACCCTCAGCAATTGCTTTGGCTGCCAAAGTTCCGCCACACTCCCACAGTACAGAAAGAAAAGATCGATCGTACAAATAAGCCATTGCATTAGTCGGTGTCAACGACGACAACTCCACAACTTCCACCCCTTTGGCGATCAAAAATTCCTGAAATTCTGGGTTAACCCCAGGCTCAGTTAGTACCAAAGTAGCCGCCACAGAGGTTTCCCACAACCAAGCAGACTTCGGCAAATCCAGAGTGCGACTCATCACCACCCGCAGGGGATTATTCCCGTCAGGTTTGTGACTTGTCAGTAAGGGATTGTCTAGACGCACCGTATTTCCGCCAACAATCACAGCATCGCAGCCGACACGCACCCGGTGCACCTCACTCCGAGCCTCCTGCCCTGTCACCCAAGCGCTGTGGCCGCTACTGGTAGCAATTTTACCGTCCAAAGTCATCGCATATTTCAAAATTCCAAAAGGCCGACGATGCAAAATCCGGTGCACAAAAGCCTCATTCAGTTTTTGGCAAGCTTCCCCTTCTACTCCCGCCACCACTTCAATGCCAGCCTCCCGCAACCGAGCCAGCCCAGTGCCAGCTACCAATGGATTCGGATCGACCATGCCAGCGACTACTTTTGCCACTTTGGCTTTAATTAAAGCTTCGGAACAGGGAGGAGTCCGCCCGTAGTGGTTGCATGGCTCTAGGCTGACGTATGCCGTCGCTCCTTCGGCTAGTTCCCCCGCTTCCCGGAGCGCAAAAACTTCGGCGTGAGGTTGGCCAGCACCGGGATGGAACCCTTCGCCGACAATTTTGCCGTCTCGGACAATTACACAACCGACGAGGGGATTGGGTGCGGTTTTGCCGAGAGCACGGCGGGCTAATTCTATGCAGCGGCGCATCATGGCTCGATCGAACTCTTGAATTTCGCTGCTGTCGAGTTGTTTTGTAGCTGGCTGCTGTCGATTGGCTAAGTTGGCGAAAGGTTTAGCATCCGCCGGAAAAGTTTCCATGAGATTTTGCGATGATATTTAATCCTAAGTTTAGTGACTTTAACGCTAATTTTGGCCGTGTTGCCGATGTTGAATCGCGACACCAAATTTTACAGGGTGGCGATCGAATAGTGATTCGCGGGCTCTCCGGCCAGGCACACCGGAACAAATACCATTAACATTAAAAAACAAGAGCCGCCTAAGCAAGAAAAAATAATGACTCAGGACATGAAGCGGGAATTTGACAGCCGCGACGAATTAATCGCCTACGTGAGCCAACAGTTCCCTGAAGCCGCCGCCCGAGACAGCAACGTACCCCCCACGATGGGCGGGCGCAAAGCAGCCGAGAAAGTGCTCAAACAAGTCAATCCCGGCAAATACGCCTCAAGCCGCAACTTTCTCAACGGCGCAGTAACGCGCTTGTCCCCCTATTTGCGCTACGGCGTTTTGAGCCTTGCCGAAGTCCGAGATGCCGTACTAGAAAAAGTGCAGCATCAAGAAGATGCCACGAAACTCGTCAACGAGTTGGGTTGGCGCGATTATTGGCAGCGACTCTACGCCGAATTGGGCAAAGGGATTTGGCAAGACCGGGAAGAGTACAAAACTGGTTACACTGCTTCAGATTACAGCGAAACTATGCCCCAAGATGTCATTGAGGGCACGACTGGTTTGGTTTGCATCGACAGTATCAGTCGCGAGTTGCGAGAAACTGGTTATTTGCACAATCATCAGCGGATGTGGACTGCGGCTTATCTCGTACACTGGCGCAAGGTGAAGTGGCAAGCTGGAGCTCGCTGGTTTTTGGAACATTTGCTAGATGGAGATCCGGCGAGTAATAATCTTTCTTGGCAGTGGGTAGCGAGCACTTTTAGTCACAAACCTTATTTTTTTAATCGGGAAAATGTGGAGCGCTTTACTAAAAAGGTTTATTGTCGTGATTGTCCTCTGTACGGACAATGCGATTTTGAGGGAACTTACGAATATTTGGAAGGCAAGTTATTTCCGAAGGGCGAATCAGTCGATCGCACGGGCGGTTCTAAAAGCTGGGAGCGTCCTAAAAAGGGCAGGAAAAATTAAGCAAGTTCGCCAACATATTCTACATGATGTTTGATAAAGGTTTGTAGTGAGGACTTCAGTCCTCTGAATTTGATGCGGACTGAAGTCCTCACTACAAACCAAATTACTAATTACTAAGCAATGAACAATTCGATTATTTGGCTACACGGCGACTGTTTGAGTCCTGAAGGGCCGGCTTTTCAAGCACATCCAGAAGCACCCGCAATCTGGGTTTGGGATGACAAACTGATAGATGAATGGCAGTTGAGTCTCAAACGAATGGTGTTTATTTACGAATGTTTGCTGGAGTTGCCGGTAGTTATTCGGCGCGGCGATGTGGCTACGGAAGTTATCGCTTTTGCTCAAGAATCCGGTGCGAATCAAGTAGTGACTGCGGAAAGTCCCAGTCCTGGGTTTCAGGATATTTGCCGGAAAATTAGGCGATCGCACCCAGTAGAAGTTTTGCCACCAGAAGCCTTTGTCCGCTACGATGGTTACATTGATTTGAAGCGTTTCTCTCGCTACTGGCGCGTCGCTGAAAAATATGTTTTTTAAGGGTGATTTGTGATTGGTTATTTGTGATTTGTGATTTGTGATTTGTGATTAATTCCGGCTGCGCCGGAATGAGATAGAGGACACGGCAGTGCCGTTTCCCTACCGTTATTAATTGTAGGGATACGGCACTGCCGTGTCCTCGCTTATCTCAAGATGCCGTTTCCCTACCGTTATTAATTGTAGGGACACGGCACTGCCGTGTCCTCTATCTCATAAGTTGGAAATTGCTAATTGGTAGTAAATAACCAGTAACAAATAACCAGTAACAAATAACTAATCACAGATAACCAATTCAAGTCCCCTTCAAACGCTGCAATAGCCATTGAAATCTAGATTGAGCCAAATCTGGATTTTCGATGTTTTGCCCGATCGCACTTTCGTCGCCTGGATCTTGATATGTTAAATAATCAGTATCTTCGCCGAAGCGTTTGACTGTACCCCGCAGTCTCGACGACAAAAATTTGGTAATCGCCCGATAAAACCGCAGAGAAAACAGCACATCTTGCTCCAGTTTTTCAGTTAGCAATCGCCTGGGAATTGACAGGATAAGGCTTTCTTCAATGGCCGTGACGCTAGCAGAAGGAAGTCTCCCGTCTACAAAAGACATTTCGCCCAACACTTCCCCAGAAACAATTTTGCCAATTTCTTTGTCGCCCAAAGATGATACAGCAACGCTCAAAGTTCCCTCCAGAACTATGTAAAGGGCGTCTAAGGGCTTTCCTTCGGTGATGAGTGTAGTGCCGGGTGGAACTTGGGTGCGCGTGCCGTTGGCGAGCATCCAATCGATGTCGCGATCGCTCAATTCGCCTAATATGACTAGAACTTTGCTCATAAAATCAGGTTAAGATTCAGATAATTTGTATTTTTCTACTTGTTGATTGGGGTGCTGTTGTTAGATAGTCAGCCACTAAGCAAAAGCGAACGCTAAACTTTATGAATAAAATACTAAATTTCAGACAATTCTAATAAGATTCAATAATTTTGACACGATCGAGCTACAAGTATATTTTCGGAACAGTGATATTCTACATCACTTGTCCGGGACTATGCAGCAGCCGTAGATTCCGGTGTCGGACGCCATCACGCACCCAATGATGCAACAACGGCCACAATTAATTTTGAGTCGTGACTCCTAAAACTGTTTAAAAAGCTTGCTGTGTCTCGATTCTGAGCTTCGGCGCTCTCAAAATCCGATTGGTTCGGGTCAGAAGTGTGAGTGCCCCGCCCCGCCCGATCGACCATTTAATCAAACAGCATTGAGGTTGAAATCCACCCTAGGATTGATTTTTAGCCGATCGAACTGTAAATGAAAATTACCAGATAAACCCGCTGTCAGTGCTTGAATCTAATCAACTTGAGAGTTGACTCATCAACGGTTGAATGCCAATGTAGGAACAACACAACTTAAATTTGTGTCATTTTTGAGCAAAGCTCTCGACGAGAGCCCTCAAACACTTACACTTTTAACACACCGTTCATTGAGGAGTTTGTTATGAAGAGTCTATTTTCCAAGTCTGCTTTCGCGTTAATAAATCTTGCAGCTTTAGCCGTTTGTTGCAGTACCCTGTCCGCGAAAGCTGAAACAGGCAATTTGCCGGATGTCGCTACCACAACTTTGGCGACTCAAAATGTTGACCAAATTTCTGAACCGGCGGCACAGGCATCCGTTAAACCCGATGCAGAAACAGCAGCCAGTGATACAAAAATTGATTCTATCAGTTCGATCGAACTAACAGCACCGGCACAGCCATCCGCCGAGGCCCCGACAGCCAACTTGCCAGCATGGGTTGCTACCCCAGAACAATCCGCAGCAGCAACATCGGAAATTGCCGAGACTGAAAATTCTCAAGAAACAGGTAAAATTGCTGATAGTGCCGTTAAAACCCCATCAAATTCGCTGATTGCCGAAAAGATCGATCGACCTAATGCCGAACTGACAGCAGCGAAGGAAGAAAAAGAAGTAAAAACAGCACAAGAAGTGCTAAGCAATCCTGTCAGCACTTCCGCCAAGGCGCTGACAAACCAACCGAAACTTGCCCAAAAACCGGCAACTGCCTCAGAAAAACCTCAGATATTGGCTCAACCAGCAGGCGGTACCACCGTCAGACCAGGCCGAGCTACTCGTTCAGGCCCCAGCTACATCGGTATTGGTGGTAATCTAGGTTTTGGCGGAGATACAGCATTAGGCGACGGCTCATTTGCGATTATTAGCAAAATTGGTTTGACCAACAATTTCTCAGTGAGACCGAGTGTTTTGTTCCGCGACAACTTAACTATTCTAGTTCCCGTTACCTACGATTTTGTCTCTCAAAATGCTGTCGAAGTCAGCGATGATTTTGTGATTACGGCTGCTCCTTATGTAGGTGCTGGTGTGATAATTTCTACCGGGGATGATGGTAATTTTGGCTTCCTGATTTCTGGTGGCGTAGATGTACCAATTTCCAGCAATTTTACAGCAACAGCGGGACTGAATGTGGGTTTTGTTGACGGAGCTGAAGTGGGATTGTTACTCGGTGTCGGCTATACGTTCCCGAATGTTATCAGATAGTAAGCTATTTGAGCAAAACGACAACTAAATAGGCGCGGGGTTGGCTGTAGGAATACGGTCAATCCTTTTTTGATGACAGGATAATTCGCAGGAGACGGCAATGCCGTTTCCCGCGCGATCGGAGGACACTTGGTTGTATAGTAGATAAACTAGCCAAGCGTAAAAAGTAGAATCCTATGTCGCAGGGAATATTCAACAAAATCCTCAATCAGCTTGACACCCTAGAAGTGCTAGAACTTCAGCAACTAGAGCGCGCTATTGGGAGATATCTAGCCCAGAAAGAACAAACTGCTCAACGGACAAGATTTCACCAAGCGCTGTTAACTTCTGGTTTAGTAAAAAAAATCAAGCATTCTTCTTGGAATCAGCAAACAGAACGGCGACTAATTCAGGTACAGGGCCAGCCTGTTTCTGAGACAATTATTGAGGAACGCGGCTAGATGACAATTTATTTTGTAGATAGTAGCGCGCTGGTCAAACGCTACATTAGTGAAACAGGTTCGGAATGGGTTTTGAGTTTGTTCGATCCTGCACTTAACAACGATATATTGATTGCTGGTATTACCAGTGTGGAAATTGTTGCTGCAATTATGAGAAGGTCGCGCGGCAGAAGTATCAATGCGACAGATGCTACAGCAGTGTGCAATCAGTTCAGGAGTGATCTGCAATCTGAGTATCAAGTTGTAGAATTAACCGAAAGTATTATTAACTCTGCAATGGCATTAGCTGAAACCTACGGATTGCGAGGCTATGATGCTGTGCAACTAGCAACAGGCTGTAGCATAAATAACCTCTGCACAGCTAACAGTTTGCCGCCGATGACTTTTGTATCTGCTGATGGTGAACTAAATGCAGCAGCAACAATTGAGGGTTTGATAGTTGAAAATCCTAACAACTACCCATAAGGTCGATCGCCCGTACAATAGCAATACAATAGCAATTTGGAGGACACTCAAGATGCCGTCTCCCTACCGTGGGAGGAATGATTAATCATTGTAGGGACACGGAAATTCGGAGGACACTCAAGATGCCGTTTCCCTACTGATTAATCATTGTAGGGACAAAGGCACTCGCAGTGTCCTGATTTTGGGGATGAGGTCAAAGATATAATGATGAGAAAGCTCGATCGAACTTTCTCACCAACCACCCGCAAAAAATCATGACCAAAACAGAAATTTTAGCAGCACTCCAAAATCTGACAGCAGAAGAACGCCTAGAAATCATCGAAACAGCTTCTCGGATGATGCGCGACGACATAGAACAAAAAGCCCAGCGCAAAGCCGAGAGAAAGCGGCAACTCAGAGCCTCCGCAGAAGCAGCAGTTCCTTTGTATGAACCAGGAGGACCGCTGCACGATTTGTGGTCGCCCGACAGCGAACCGTATTTCGATTCAGAGGAAGAATACCTGAGCGCAGAGGTAAAAACTAATGCGTAAGGGCGAAATTTGGCTGGTCAGACTAGATCCAACGGTGGGAGATGAAATCGGCAAAACTAGACCTGTTCTGGTTGTCAGCGATGATGAAGTGGGAAAGTTGCGGCTCAAAGTAATTGTTCCCATAACAGCATGGAACGATCTTTATTCCCCGCTCCAGTGGATGGTGCAGATTGAACCGACATTAGAAAATGGCTTAGCTAAAGTCTCAGCCGCCGACACTTTTCAAGTCCGTTCCGTCTCTAAACAAAGGTTCGTCCGACAACTCGGAGTTATCTCCTACACAATTATGGAAGATATTTGCGAAGCACTGACAATTGTTCTCGATCTGGATTGAATAACTAGCCAACAGCGCACAAATAGTGTTAATTATATATAGATAGATTGTACGGCGCGATGGCCTAAATGATTCCTATACAACTTAAACTTAAAAATTTTCTCAGCTATCGCGAAGCTGCTTTAGACTTTCGCGGCTTGCACACCGCTTGCATTTGCGGGCCTAATGGTGCGGGTAAATCCTCTCTCTTAGAAGCGATCGCCTGGTCACTTTGGGGCTGTTGTCGCAGCGATACGGAAGACGATATCATTCATATCGGCGAAATTGATGTTCGAGTTGATTTTACTTTTTCCACCGGCGGTCAAATCTACCGGGTGATTCGCAACCGCAGACGCGGACAATCGGGAAGTTTGGAATTTCAAGTTAGCTTGAATGCTTCTGAGACTGAGGATAAGCTAAATTTTCGCACGCTCACAGACAAGGGGCTGAGAACAACTCAGCAAAAAATCCTCGAACATATCAAACTGGATTACGATACTTTTATCAACTCGGCGTATTTGCGGCAGGGGCGAGCTGATGAATTTATGCTCAAAAAGCCGATCGAACGCAAGCAAGTTTTAGCGACTCTACTCAAGCTCGATCAATACGACACTTTGTGCGAACAAGCCAAGGATACGTCTAAACAATTTAAAGCTCAAGTCGATGTTCTCAAACACAGTTTGCAAACCATACAAGAGCAACTGCAACAAAAAGAGACCATCGCCTCGGAACAAGTTCAATTGCAGCAAGCAACCGACTTGCTCTCTTCGCAGCAGCAAGCTGAAACAGCCGAGTTGCAGCAACTGCAACTCCAACACCACAACCGCCAAACTTGGCAAAAACTCCTCGCCGGCCATCAGCAACAGCACTACAATATCTCTCAAGAATGCCGTCGCTTGCAGCAAGAACTCAGCGCAGCCAAACAACAAGGAAATGAGCTGCAAGCTCTCCTCAAACAAGAAAATGAAATAACAGCAGGCATTGCTTACTTTCATGGCTTGCAAGCCACAGAAGAAACTCAGGCTGGTCAATTCAAAGCTAACCAAGAAGCCCAAAATCAGCGACAAAAATTGCAGGAACAGCAGCGCGAGGAACTGAGTTCTTTGCACAGCAAAATTCAGCAATTGCAAGCTCAATTAAATGTTTTAGAACAGGATGAAAAAGATGTTCTAGATGTTCTCAAACAGCAGCCGGAAGTTGACAAAGGACTCGCACAGTTGCAAGCAGTTCGATCGCGTCTCAACGAACTAGACCAACTACAACTGCAAGTTTCGCCGCTACTCCAACAGCAGCAGCAAAAGCAACAAAAGCTCGATCGCGCTCGCGCCGGCTTAACCGCCCGATTAGACGAAATCAACCGACAGGTGCAAGTTCAGCAGCAGCAGCGACAGCCGCAATTGCAGCAGGAAATCTCGGCCATCGCCAATCAAATTTTGCAGTTGGAAAACAAGCGAGTTTATCAAGAACGAGTCCGCGAAAAAGGTCAAGAAAGACACGACTTTCTCGGAAACCTGCAAGCCAAAAGCCGCGACTATCAAACCAGACTAACTGAAATTGACCAAAAGCTACAACTGTTGCGAAAAAATGAAGGAGAAAAAACCGCAGGTGAAGGTACAGCTTCCAATTTTGCCGAAAACGAGCAATCGCATTCGCCTTTGATGGTGCGGGATGCAAATTTTGGTAATTGTCCTTTGTGCGATCGACCTTTGGACGAACACTACTGGAATTTGGTAGTCACAAAACACCACTCCCAACAGCAGGAAATTTGGAATCAACTGTGGGTAGTGCGCGAACAGTTGGCCGTCTCCGAGCGCGAAATTCAAGTCCTCAGACAGGAATACCGCGAACTAGAACAGGAATTAGCGCCCTATCAAGAATTGCGGGAACGTCGCAGCCATTTGCAAGCACAATTGGATGGGCTAAGCCAAGATGAAAACAGGCTGAAAAGTATGCGTCAAGATGCGGAGGAAATAGAGCGGTTGCTCAGTACAGGCGAGTACGGGGCCGATGACTTGGGCCAACTCCAGCAAATTGAAATGCAACTGAAACAGCTCAATTATAGCGATCGCAGTCACTCCCTCGCCCGCAGTGATGAAAAGCGCTTGCGGTGGGCAGAAATTAAGCAATCTCAAATCAAAGATGCTCAGCAAAAACTGCATAAAATTAACGTCCGTCGGCCGGATTTGCAAACTCAATTAGCAGACGTACAGCAACAGTTAGAACAGCAAAAAAATAGCTCCGAAATACAGCAGCAAATTCTATCTTTAGATAGATATATTCTGGAAGTTGGCTATAATTTGGAACAGCACGAACACGTCCGCAGCGAAATGCGTAAAACGCAATTTTGGATCGCGCGGGCCGAAAAACTGCGATCGGCAACTCAGCAATATCCGCAAGTACAGCAGCGGGTGAATGAAATCGCCAATTCGATCGCAGTGCGCGATCGAGATTTGGAAGCTGTCAGCGCTCAAACTTCCGCAATGAACCAGCAGTTACAACAACATCCCGAGCCAAGTGCGCGCATAAGTGCGATCGAACAACAGATCAGTCGCCGCCGCCAGCAGCTAGACCAACATTTGGGAAGTCTCGGACGCCTTTTGCAGCAGCAGCAAAATCTGGAAGCTTTGCAAGTTCAGCTAGTAGCTCAAAAAGAGCAAATGCAAGTTGCAAAATGCCAATACCGAGTTTATCAAGAGTTGGGTCAAGCCTTTGGTAAAAACGGCATTCAAGCTTTGATGATTGAAAATGTTTTGCCTCAACTCGAAGCTGAAACCAATCAGATATTGTCGAGATTGAGCGCGAATCAATTGCACGTTCAATTTATTACTCAGCGCGCGGCGGCTGCTAAAAAATCAACTAAATTGATTGATACTTTAGACATTTTAATTGCTGACGCTCGCGGGACTCGCGCCTATGAAACTTACTCAGGCGGCGAAGCTTTTCGGATTAATTTTGCGATTCGGTTGGCGCTGGCGAGACTGCTGTCTCAGCGGGCGGGGACGGCTTTGCAAATGTTGATTATTGATGAGGGATTCGGGACTCAGGATGCTGAAGGGTGCGATCGACTGATTGCTGCAATTAATGCGATCGCCTCTGACTTCGCCTGCATCCTCACCGTCACCCATATGCCGCACCTCAAAGAAGCTTTTCAAACCAGGATTGAAGTAACTAAAACTGCTCAGGGTTCTTGTATAAGTTTGTCAGTCTAAAAGCAGGGCTATTTCATTCTTTGTAGGGGCAATCCCCCCGTGGTTGCCTCCTGGTCAGGGGAGGGTCGGCACGGGGGCACAACCCCTACAAAATCTTGATTTTCCTGAGAATGAAATAGCCCTGAGTTTAAAAGGGTTATATCATATTCGATTTTCTATTCAAGATCGGACGTACGGTTGAAACCGCGTCTACACAAACAAAACCCGGATGGTGCGAGGGTTGAAGATAAGACGGCGAATTCCCTTCGCCCGCTTTTCCATTCGGCCGCTCTTTATTTCCCCGTCGGCTTTTTGTGGCTGCTGAGTTTGTTAGGTTAAACTAAAAATAAGCTTATAAAATAAGAATACCTCAAACTATTCATATTTTTGTTCTGTCGGCTCCTTCGGAGCATAAGTATTGCCACCGATGACAACAGACTCTTTCCACCAGTCTCTGCTAGAACGGGCGATCGCCGCATCGAGCAACAGCATCCTGATCGCAGATGCTACCAAGCCCGATCGACCAATTATCTACTGCAATCCTGCTTTTGAGAAACTGACTGGCTACACCTCGGAAGAAGTCATTGGACACAACTGCGCATTTTTGCAAGGCTCGGATACCGATCGCACCGAATTAGACAAACTCCGCAGCAGTTTGCGATCGGGTACTGAAATTCAGGTAATTCTCAAAAATTATCGCAAAGACAAAACTGTTTTTTGGAACGAATTAACTGTCTCCCCCGTCCTCGATGGCGAGGGAAAATTAACTCACTTTATCGGAGTTCAAAACGATATTACCAAAAGAGTCGCAGCCGAAACAGCCCTGCAAGAAAGTGAAGAAAGATTGCGGGCAATCGCCACTGTGACTCCCGTTCCCATGCTAATTACGCGCCAGTCAGACAGCATTATTTTGTACGCAAATTCTGCCCTAGGCAAAACTTTTGATTTGAGTTCAGAACAACTTATCGGCAGTAAAAAGAGCGACTTTTATGCCAATGTGACCGATCGCATTCAATTGCTAGAATCACTCAAACAGCACGGCTTTAGCGACAGTGAACAAATCTGCCTCAAAAAAGCAAACGGCAGTTTTTTTTGGGTAAAGATGTCGATGCGATCGATTGATTTTAACGGCGAAGCAGCAATTTTATCGGCATTTTACGATATTACCGATGCCGTGG
The DNA here is from genome assembly GCA_949127775.1 of Oscillatoriales cyanobacterium PMM_0080. Lineage (GTDB taxonomy): Bacteria > Cyanobacteriota > Cyanobacteriia > Cyanobacteriales > Microcoleaceae > Microcoleus. The sequence goes on along the minus strand of CASBQF010000039.1, from coordinate 5,171 downwards.
TGGCCGCTACGCAACGCGTAGAAGCAGAAACAGCACTTCGGCAAAGCGAAGCCAAACTTCAAAAACTAGCCTCTAATGTTCCCGGAATTATTTATCAATTTCAGTTAGCAGCCGATGGTACTGTATCATTCCCCTACGTCAGCTCCGGCTGCCGCGAACTCTACGAATTAGAACCAGAGGTGATCCAAAATTCAGCTATTACTGCGATCGAAATGGTTCATCCAGATGATGCACAAAGCTTTCAGGAATCAGTTGCTATCTCAGCTAAAACTTTAGAGCCTTGGCGGTGGGAAGGCAGATTAGTTTTCCCGGGCGATCGCCTTAAGTGGGTTAGCGGGGCTGCCCGACCAGAAATGGGCGACCAAGGTGATATTATTTGGGACGGCTTGTTGATTGACATTAGCGATACCGTGGCGGTAGCTACGCAACGCAAACTAGCAGAATCAGCACTGCGACAAAGCGAAGCCCGATTCCAAAAAATGGCAGCCAACGTGCCGGGAATGATTTATCAATACTTGCTGCATCCCGACGGTTCCAATCAATTCATTTATGTCAGTCCCGGCTGTTGGGAACTGTACGAATTAAAGCCAGATAAACTTCAAAAAAACTCAGATTTAATGTGGTCATTGGTGCATCCAGAAGACCTAAAACCCCTGTTAGAATCAATCGCAACTTCAGGGCAAACTTTAAAACCTTGGAAATATGAAGGGCGGATCATCACCAGGTCAGGAAAACTGAAATGGATTCGCGCCCTTGCCCGCCCCGAACTGCAACCAAACGGCGATATACTCTGGGAGGGCGTGACAATCGATATTAGCGATCGCCAACTGGCAGAAATCGCCCTGAACGAGTCAAAAATTGCCCTACAACAAGCCAATCAAGAACTCGAAAAGCGCGTTCTAGAACGCACGGCAGCCTTGCAAAGCTCCCAAAAAATGCTGTGGTTGGTAATCAACAACATCCCCCAGGTTATCGCCTGGAAAGATCGAGATTCAGTTTACCTCGGGGGCAATAAAAACTTTGCCAAAATCGCAGGTTTGAATCATCCTACTGAAATCGCTGGTCTAACAGACTACGATATGCCCTGGAAACCAGAAGAAACAGAATTTTTTCGAGATTGCGATCGTCGTATTATGGATAGCAACACCGCAGAATATCACATTATTGAGCCCCAACTGCAAGCCGATGGCACTCAGCGCTGGCTGGATACAAATAAAATACCCTTACACGACAATAACGGCAATGTAGTAGGCATTTTGTGTACTTTGGAAGACATCACCGATCGACTTTCCCTAGAAGCTAAAGTCCAGGCCAGCGAAGAACTATTCCGCAAAATATTTGAAGATGCACCCATCGGTATCTACCTAGCCAATTTAGGCAATAACAAGTTAGTACAAGTCAATAAAAATTACTGCGAAATGCTGGGATATACCGCAGCAGAATTAGTCAAAAAAACCTTTATAGAAATTGGGCATCCCGAAGATTATCAAAAAAATATCCAAGTTGCTGCTGCTCTCAATCGGGGAGAAATTCCGAACTATCAAATCGAAGTCCGTCAAATTTCCGCTACAGGTAAGATTGTTTGGGTAAATGTGACAGCTACTTTGATTCGAGATGGCGAAGGAAAACCGATTTATAACTTAGGGATGATTGAAAATATTACCAACCGCAAAATTTCCGCAGCAGCACTCCAAGCTTCGGAAGCTCAATTGAGAAAACAAGCAGCCCAATTGCAAGAAGCCTACGAACAGCTCCAACACGCTCAAATCCAATTAGTTCAATCAGAAAAAATGTCGAGCCTCGGTCAGATGGTGGCTGGCATCGCCCACGAAATTAACAATCCTGCAACTTTTATTCACGGCAATATTTCTCACACCCAAACCTATTTTCACGATTTAATAGAATTGTTGAATCTCTACCATGACTGCTACCCATCTCCAGTTTCTCAGATTGCCGAAAAAGTTAAGGAAGTAGACTTAGATTTTCTGAAGGAAGATTTGCCAAAAGTTCTAAATTCTATGAGCATAGGAGTAGAAAGAATTAGTAAAATCGTGTTATCGCTACGGAATTTTTCTCGGCTGGACGAAGCAGAAATGAAGTTGGCAGACCTTCATGAAGGAATTGACAGCACGCTGTTAATTGTGCGGCATCGATTGAACCAAAGCTGTGAGAAAAATGGGATTCAAGTTATTAAAGAATACGGAAAACTATCGAAAGTTAACTGCTGTGCGGGCCAGTTAAACCAGGTGTTTTTTAATATTATCAATAATGCGATCGACGCTTTAGACAACCAGAGGCAACCCCGGACGATCGTAATTCGCACCCTGATCAAAAAAGCTGAGTTGAATAGCCACAGTGAAAGCAAGCTCGATCGCTCCGATCGCATTGTCATTTGCATCGCCGACAGCGGCCCAGGAATGACCGAAGACGTTCGCAGACGGCTGTTTGACCCATTTTTTACCACCAAACCCGTCGGGTCTGGAACAGGCTTGGGATTGTCCATAAGCCATCAGATTGTGGTAGAAAAACATAGGGGTAGTCTGCGGTGCATCTGTGCGCCCGGACAGGGAGCGGAATTCTGGATTGAACTTCCGGTATAAAGATAAGACGGCGGTTTAAACCGCTTCTCGTCAAACGAAGTCCACCTCCGTGGACTGAAGAAGATCATGTTATTTTAACCGCCGGGTTTTCAACCCGCTTGGAGTGCGTGAAAGTTTGTAAAGGCGCGGTTGAAACCGCCCGGTCTTATTTTAATTCCGAATTGCCGTCGGTGCTTGAGTTATCAGGATTTTGAATTAACGGCACTCAGACGCCGAAATTAATCTCACTTGCGCGGTGTGCTCATCTGCTGCCCTTATTCGCTAGGCAATTATGCTTAAAAAACTACCTTTATCCTGGCCTCGCTACATTCCAGCGGGGTTGACGCTCGCTTTGGGTGTCGGACTCTCGGCCCTGACATTTACCTTGGTTTGGAACTGGGAAGACAGGCGCCGCGACTACGAAATGCACCGCCGCATTGACGATATTTCGATCGGCATTGAGCGCCAACTCAACTCCGACTTAGACGCAGTTCTCGCCCTCAGCGACTACATGAAAGCCTTTAGCGTCGTCGAGCGTTCCTCTTTTACCAGCTTTGTCGATCGTCCCCTATCCGTCCACCCCAGCCTACAAATGCTGGCTTGGGCCCCGCGCGTCCCCAATTTAGAGCGGCCCAACTACGAAGCCAAAGCCCGAACCGAAACCGACCCCAGCTTCGAGATTACAGAGCGCGGCCCCGGAGGAGAACTGCGCAAGGCCGGCCAGCGTTCCGAATACTTCCCAGCTTTCTACGTCGAACCAACAGCCGGAAACGAGACAACATTGGGCTTTGACCTCGCCGGACACCCAGAAATTCGCGTTGCGATCGATCGCGCCCGCGATACTGGAGAAATGGTTGTCACCAGCTACGTCGGCTTAACTCAGGGGAATTCCCCGGAACCCGGTCTTTTGGCAATAGTTCCAATTTATGAAAACAGCACTAAACCGACTACCCTGGAATCCCGTCGCCAACGGCTACAAGGATTTATTCTGGGCGTATTTCGCGGCAAAGATATTTTCCAAACCTCTTTAAAAGGACGCAATACCGACTACCTCACCATTTATCTCGCCAGCGAGGTTCCAGACAAGCAACAAGCACCGCCGCTCTTACCGCACGCGATAGACCCGGTTATGAAAAATCTGTCTGCTGACGGCAAAATTCAGCAATTTGCGGTGCTGTTTCAATCCTCCAGCCAACAAGTGTTGACCGCATCAGCCGGTGCGAAACGGCAAGTCAAGTCAAACTGTCCGATTCTTGACAATCCAGGCCCGGAGTATACAGCTTGCCAAAGGCTGCTGAAAATTAGCGGCCGCCAGTGGTCTCTGTACGTGTCCGCAACTGCGGAAATTCGCAGGACTCGCAAGCACTGGCGTTCTTGGGGAACTCTGACGCTGGGGATGCTGTGGACTCTGATTCCGGTGACATATATGCTGACATCTTTGAGCCGCACCGCCCAAATCGAAAAGCTAGCGGGAGAAAGAATTCTCCAAGCCGAACAGTTGCAGACTGCTTACCTACAGTTGGAACTGGAACAAGCGAAATCCGAGCAACTACTGCTGAATGTTTTGCCAGCGGCGATCGTCCTGCGTTTGAAGGACAAGGAACAAAATATTGCCGAAAGTTTTGGGGAAGTAACTGTGATGTTTGCCGACATTGTGGGGTTTACAGAACTGTCGTCGAGAATTTCAGCGACTGCGGTGGTGCAAGTGCTCAACGATATTTTTTCGGCTTTTGACCATTTAGCCGATCGCCACGGTTTAGAGAAAATTAAGACTATTGGTGATGCTTACATGGTTGTCGGCGGTTTACCTACGGCGCGTGCGGATCATGCAGAGGCGATCGCCAATATGGCGATCGATATGCTACACGAAATCCGGCTTCTTAGTTTAAATCATTCCGAACCTTTCAGCATTCGGATCGGGATTAGCACCGGCCCTGTAGTTGCCGGCGTCATCGGTTTAAAAAAGTTTATTTATGATTTGTGGGGCGACACAGTAAATATTGCTTCGCGCATGGAATCCCACGGCATTACCGGCTGTATTCAAGTCACCGCCGAAACCTACGAAATATTAAAAGATAAATATACTTTTCAGAAGCGCGGCGCCATTCAAATTAAGGGCAAGGGATATATGGTTACTTATTTACTCACAGGCAAAAAAGATGATTAACACCGCCCAAAAGCGGATACAAGACTGCGATAATGAGGAGACGGCAGTGCCGTTTCCCTACATTAATCACCGTAGGCACACGGCACTGCCGTCTCCTCCATCTTTTCACGTAACGCCTGCACAAAATGAGGAAAAACCATGACGACGCTGCTAATTCAAACCGAAAGCATCCCACTGACCGTCAATTTCCCTGCGATCCAATCAATGACTGTTGAACAGTTCTATGAATTCTGTCTAGTTAATCGCGATTTGAGAATTGAGCGTACAGCCAGTGGGGAAGTTATCATTATGTCACCAGCCTTTTCAGATACAGGGAACCGTAACTTCAATATTGCCCTACAATTGGGGATCTGGGCAGAAGAAGATGGCACAGGTGAAGCGTTTGACTCTAGTGCAGGCTTTACCTTACCGAATGGAGCAACCCG
>CASBQF010000038.1 GCA_949127775.1 Oscillatoriales cyanobacterium PMM_0080 | reverse complement strand
TGCAAAATTCATTTTAATCAAATTTTGCAACAGGCAAGATGCCTGTTCCACAAGAAAAAATGTTTTTTGTGGAACAGGCATCTTGCCTGTTCTAGTTATTTTTGCAAGAGGTCTAATAAGATATTGCAGGGTTTTGTAGAGGGGGTGTTAATCCTAGAATCTATACTAGCAAAGAGTTTGTGAGTACAAAACCCGACCTTTATCGTGTTATGTTTATTTGTATCAACTTACTTCAAATCCAAGTATTTCGACAACCTAAATTAGCAGTTATAATTAGTAATGAACTAAAAAAATATCATCAGTCATCAGTCATCGGTCATTGGCGATCCGCCACTAATTTAGTTATTTATCACCAGTCACTTGAAAACCAAGTAACAGATTTTAACTTAAAAAACTAATGACTGACAACTAATGACTAATGACTAATAACTAAATGATAGTTCCATCAGGAATCGTGGCATTTTTCAGGACTACAACAATGCCGCTGCGGATATAAAAACCTTGGTTTTCGCGGTTGGATTCTTCCACTCGGTCTTTATTAATGATTTGAACATTGCGGCCGATGCGAGCATTTTTATCCACAATCGCGCGGCGAATTGTAGTATCTGCACCGATACCGAGGGCGACGCCGCCGTGATCCAAATTTGAATGCCTTTCAGCGTCTGGTTCGTAGAAGTCAGCACCCATAACCAGGGTATCTTGAATCGTACATCCAGCTTCAATGCGCGATCGAACTCCCAACACAGAATGATCGATCCGGCACTGTTTCAAAATACAGCCTTCAGCAATAATCGATTCAGTCACATGAGTATCTAAAAGCTTAGTCGGCGGCAAGAAACGCGGGCGAGTGTAAATCGGCGCCTTTTCATCGTAGAAACTGAAAGGAGGCTTAGGCTGTTTTGTCAGAGCCAAGTTGGCTTCATAAAAAGCCTCAATGGTTCCGATATCTTCCCAATAATCGTCAAACAAATAAGCTTGAACGTTGTGGTCTTTTGAAGAATTCGGAATAATCTCTTTACCAAAATCAGTTTGGTTAGGAGATTCTTTCAGGAGTTTAATCAGAACATCTTTTTTGAAGACATAAATCCCCATCGAAGCAATGTAAGGACTTTCCTGAGCTTGCTGCGCGGTCAGTCCCAGTTTAGTGGTGTCCACCTGCATTTGTTTGAGCGCATCGCCTTTTGGCTTTTCGCTGAAAGAAACAATGCGGCCGTTGTCGTCGATTTTCATCAAACCAAAATCCGAGGCTCGCTTCTCGTCCATTGGCAAAACGGAGAGAGTGATATCGGCATTGGTTTCGCGGTGTCTATCCACAAACTTCCCGTAGTCCATGCGGTAGAGGTGGTCGCCTGAGAGAATCAAGTATTCGTCAACGTCCCACTGTTCTAGCAGCGAGAGATATTGGCGAACTGCGTCGGCTGTCCCTTGAAACCAGTTGGGGTTTTCCTGAGTTTGCTGGGCGGCGAGCACCTCGACAAATCCCTCGGTGAAGCCCGAAAACTGGTAGGTGCGAGAGATGTGGCGGTTGAGGGATGCCGAGTTGAATTGGGTGAGGACGTAGATTTTGACGATTTCGGAGTTGATGCAATTGCTGACAGGAATATCGATGAGGCGATATTTGCCGGCGAGGGGAACTGCGGGTTTGGCTCGCAGTTTGGTTAGGGGGTAGAGGCGGGTGCCTACACCGCCACCGAGGATGATGGCTAAAACTTTTTTCAAGGAACTTTCTCCCTAGGATCTATTAACTCTCCAAGTCCAGTGTCGGATGGTGAGGGCTTCTTGACAAGGGGGGGAGCCAGGAAGTTTTGAGTGAGGAGTTCAGTCGCTTGCGCAGAAACGGGTTGTTTAATCCCCTTGCTTCCTTTAAACTATCAATCAGATTTAAAAAAGCCGATCGCGCGCCAGTTGAAGTACACCTGGGACTAAAGTTATTAGTTTGGGTTGGTGAGTTAAAATACTCATCAATCAATCATAAAAATTTAAAAAAATTTTGATTTGTAAGTTAAAATCCCCATCAATAAATAAGGGCAGTTTAAGGAAATAATCAGATTCGGGGGTTTTGGGCGATCGTTACAAATTTTCTGGGTTAATTCTCTCTTGTGGCAATTGCTCGCCCTGCTGGTTCCCGTGTACAGCTCGCACTGCCGCGCTTGCTCTCGTCCTACTTTGCCTGGAAGCCATTCTTTTTTTTAGCGTTGGTGTTCCTTAAATCGGTGCAAAACTCCACCATAATCGGCAACCACCGCCCGCCAGGACGATAAATTTCTAGGTAGAATGAGTTTTGAATTTGAGATTGACAACAAATTTGTGTAATATTTTAGGATTTGTCGATCGACAAAACTTGACAAGCCGTGACTATTGTCTACCCAAAGCTAAATCCCCGAGAAACATCTGCTACCGTAGCCTAAACCAGAAAAACAGGAGAATTGTATGCAAATTCAAACGCCAGACTGGGTTAAACACGCCGTATTCTACCAAATATTCCCCGATCGCTTCGCCAAAAGCAAACAGCCCCGCAAACGCCTGCTGCAAAACTTCATCTGGGAAGAATGGCACGAAATCCCCACCCTTCAAGGGTACAAGGGCGGCGACTTGTGGGGCGTGATGGAAGAGCTAGACTACCTGCAAGACTTAGGCATTAACGCAATTTATTTCACCCCGATATTTCAGTCGGCCTGCAATCACCGCTACCACACCCACGACTACTATCAAGTCGATCCGATGTTGGGCGGGAATTCAGCATTTAAAGAGCTTCTAGACGCCGCCCACGCTCGCAACATCAAAATCGTCCTCGACGGCGTATTCAACCACGCCAGCCGTGGCTTTTTCTTCTTCCACGACATCCTCGAAAACGGCCCCCATTCTCCTTGGGTAGATTGGTTTAAAATAAAAGGCTGGCCACTATCTGCCTACGACGGCAATTTTCCTGCTAATTACGCAGGTTGGGACGGGAATCGGGCCTTGCCAGAATTCAATCACGACAATCCAGAAGTACGAGAATACATTATGGAAATCGCCGAATACTGGATTAAATTCGGCATTGATGGCTGGCGGCTAGATGTTCCTTTTGAAATTAAAACCCCGGGATTTTGGCAAGAATTTCGAGAACGAGTTAAAGCCGTTAATCCTGAAGCTTACATTGTCGGCGAAGTTTGGGAAGATGCCAGAGAATGGCTCGATGGTACTCAATTTGATGGGGTAATGAATTATCTGTTTGCTGCACCGACTATTGCTTTTGCAGCGGGCGATCGGGTAGATTTAACTCAAATTGAAGGTCGTTCTTATCATCCCTATCCACCACTGTTTGCTAAACAGTATGGCGAGAAAATTCAGCACGTTTTAGAACTTTATCCCTGGCCGATACAGCTAACTCAACTCAATTTGTTAGCCAGTCACGATACAGCTAGATTACTCACAATTGCTGGAGGTGATAAAGCCAGCGTGGAACTAGCTAATTTGCTGCTGTTAACTTTTCCCGGTGCTCCCAGCATTTACTACGGTGATGAAGTTGGTTTGCCCGGTGCCCTAGATCCAGATTCTCGCCGTAGTTTTCCCTTAGAAGCTGACTGGGAACTTGATGTTTTAGATTATCACAAACAATTGATTGCTTTGCGGCACAAATACGCTGCCCTCCGCACTGGAGATTACCAAATTCTATTTGCGGAGGGAACGGTTTACGTTTTTGCCCGAATTTTGGGGGATCAGGAAATAGTTGTTGCTGTCAATGTCGCGACAGAAGAAGCTCATGTTAGCTTTGAGGCAACTAATTTGAAATCTCTTCAGGAGAAATTGCTGTTCGGTAAAGGCGAATTTGTTTGGAAAGGTGAAGGGGAAACTCGGCAGTTAGCGTTGAGTCTGCCGGCGCGATCGGGTTTAATTCTCGGTACTGCTAATTAGTGCTTTACGCATTTGAGACCAAAGAAACCGGGTTTTTGACCTAATCTGTGAGTGAAAACGAAATATTGAAGTAAAAAACCCGGTTTCTGACATTGGTGCAAGATTTCTGATTCATGAGATTGTTGGGGGAAGTGAAACGTAGGGTTCGTTCCTCCTGACATCTTGCACAACAGGCAAAAACCGGGAATAAGACCAAAAATATAGCATAAAAACTTAGATTTTTAGTTCAGAAACCCGGTTTTTATAAGTTTATTGAGAATGGTGCAATATCTCAGTTCCTCTCAACCCAACCTACACAAACTGTCTCTTGTTGATGCTGCCACCACAAAGACAGGCATCAATGCACTACACTAGGTTATTGAAAAATATCTATTGTTTCTTAGGGAATATGTAATGCAGCGCCTAAAGATATTAGCGCAGTTCCCTCGGTTGAGCCGCTGGTTTGCTCAGAATTTAGGGGTGAGCACTGTTCGCAAAGAACAAGTCTATTTGGACATTGCTCAGTCAGTGACGCTGACAGATGCCAGCTATTGGATTCAAGTTTTGTTTTCTGCTGGAATCGCCACCCTGGGACTGGTGTTGAATAGTCCGGCCGTCATCATTGGCGCGATGCTGATTTCACCTTTAATGGGGAGTATTTTGGCAAACGGGCTGGCTTTGGCTGCTGGGGATGCGATTTTGGCGCTGCGGGCTGTTGTTAATTTAATTTTGAGCTGCGGGCTGGCTATTTCCTTTGCGGTGGTGTTGGTATTGATTTTGCCGTTTAAGGAAATGACTAGCGAAATTCTGGCCAGAACTCAGCCAAATTTGCTGGATTTAGTGATTGCGCTGTTTTCTGGGGCTGTGGGGGCGGTGGCTATTTGCAAGGAGGCTAAGGGGGTTGTTACCTCTATTCCGGGGGTTTCTATCGCGGTGGCGCTGATGCCGCCGCTGTGTGTGGTGGGTTACGGGATTGGGATGGCGGTGAGTCTGAGTCCTGGAAGCGGGTTGGCGGTGGCGCGGGGGGGAGGGCTGCTGTTTTTTACCAACTTAGTCGCTATTACGTTTATGGCGATGGTGGTGTTTTTGCTTCTGCACATTGATAGCTTTCCCGTGCGCGAGCGAGTGCGTTTGTGGCGGGAAAGCGATGGAGAAAGCATTTGGATGCAGTCGTTGGTCGATCGAATTCCGGCGTCGGAGCGATGGAAGCGCATCGGCAGTTTGCCAAGTCGCCTGCTGCTGATTTTGATGACTATTTTATTGACTTCGATTCCTCTGTATCAATCTTACAATCAACTTAGCGACGAAATCTCTCGCAAGCAGCAAGAAAATCAACTGCGTAATAACGCTACAGAAATCTGGCAAAAAAACTTTGGTAACTTTGCTGATGGCAAGGTGCGATCGTACATCAGTCAACTTTCGTTTCGACAACAAAAGCGTAAATTGGTCGCTCAACTTCAGGTAGTTACTAGCAAGGTTTATACCGAAGCCGAACGAGAGCAATACAAGCAATTGCTTTCTGAGAAGCTGAACAGGCCGTTGGAGTCAATTAATCTGAAGCTGATTCAAATTCCCATAGCCTCTAACGAGCTGTTAGCAACAAAGGTTTCTGAAACAACAATCAAGCCGGAGCCTCCTCCGACGGTTGCCGAATTGCAATCGAGTTTTTTGACCGCTGTGGAGTCTGCCCTCAATTCCCTGATTTTGCCTCTGCCGGCTCAATTGATGAGTTATCAGGCGATTACGAGCCAGGTGACGCCGTTAAGAATTCAGATTACTTACTTTAGTCCGCGGGAGCTCGATCGCGACGGACAAGCGCTGCTGGTGGAGGATATCCGCACTCAATTAAATTACCCCACAGCGCAGGTCAATTTCAATCGGATTGCGCCGGTGGCTGCAACGGTTACTTTTGCGTTAAATCAAGCTCAAGTTGCGGCAAATCAAGTTCAATTGCTCGATCGACTGGGTAACATAGTACAGCAAAATCCTAAATTGCAGATTGAAATGAGTTCCGGTCAAGCGCCCTCGGAAGCTGGATCGCCGGCGATCGGGCGATCGGTGGCGGTTCGCAATTATTTGCAAACAAAATGGCAAATTAAGCCCGATCGCTATATTACTAAAACTGGAACAGCAACTAAACCAATTGTCCAGTTGAAAACTGTTCTCAAAAAACAGCCCCAAAAATCATTACCTTCTGTTGGGCCGGATGCAGTTGAAGGAGAATTGACACGCTGACTGTTTTTGACGCTGGTGTCCAAAAGACGGAATGTGATTTCCCCAAAATCCATCTGTAGGGACACGGCACTGCCGTGTCCCTACAGAAAATCATTTAGGATTGCTATATGCAATCCGATAATTACAAATAGGAAATTTTTAAAATGATAGAAACGAGTTTACAAGAAGTGGCGATTGAAGATAATCTGAAGCAATTTTTGCTGGTGCTTTCAGTTTCTTTGAGTGTGGCAACTCTGCCACAAATTGTTAGTTGGTTGCATCGAATTCCCTATACGCTGCTGCTGGTGATTGTAGGATCGGGGCTGGCTTTGGTCGATATACGATTGGTGAATCTTTCGCCTGAATTGATTCTGTTGATTTTTCTGCCGCCTTTGCTGTTTGAAGCTGCTTGGAATTTGAAGTGGTCGAGTTTGAAACAGGATTTAATTCCTATCTGTCTTTATGCTGTTTTCGGCGTGCTGATTTCCATTACAGGTGTGGCAATTGGTTTGAATCAATTTGCAGGTCTTTCTTTGGGAACTGCGCTGATGATTGGGGCTACGCTTTCGGCTACAGATCCGGTTTCGGTGACGGCTTTGTTTCGGGAGTTGGGCGTTGAGAAGCGTCTCAGCACTTTGATGGAAGGCGAAAGTTTGTTTAATGACGGCATGGCGGTTGTGGCGTTTGGATTTCTGGTTGCTTTTGCTCAGGGAACTGCTAATTTATCGCCGGGGCCGATCGCGCTTCAGTTGATAACGGTGGTGGGGATTGGACTGGGGATTGGCGGGCTGATTGGGTTTGCGATTTCTTATCTGACGCAGCGGTTCGATTTGCCTTTGGTGGAGCAGTCCCTCACCTTGGTTTCGGCCTACGGTACTTATTTGATTGCGGAGGATTTGGGCGGATCGGGGGTGATTGGGGTGGTCACGACGGGGCTAATTTTGGGCAATTTTGGTTCTCGCATCGGGATGAATCCTCGCACTCGGATTATTGTGAGTGAGTTTTGGGAATTTTTAGCTTTTTTTGTGAATTCGATTGTGTTTTTGCTGATTGGCGATCAGATTCGGTTTGGGAGTTTGGCCGAAAATTTGGATGAGATCGCGGTGACGATTGCGGCCATGATTGTAACGCGGGCGATCGCCATTTACGGACTGGGAAGTCTCAGCAACCGTTTTGCGGCATCCGCCATTCCGCTGCAAGAGCAAACGGTGCTGTGGTGGGGAGGGCTGCGGGGTGCGGTGTCGGTGGCCTTGGCTTTGAGCGTACCTGAAAGCCTGCCGGGACGAGATGTGGTGATTGCGACGGTTTTTGGGACGGTGTTGTTTACTTTACTGGTGCAGGGATTGACTATTCAGCCTGTTCTGAAAAAACTGGATCTGCTGGGCGATGGGCCGATGCGCGCGGAGTATTTGGAGGCGATCGCCCGTCGGGCGGCTTTGGGTAGGGTGTTGCAACGGTTGGGTGAGATGGAGGAACAGCCGGGGGTCGATCGGGAGTTTTATGAGTATCAAGAATCGCTGGTTAAGGGGGAACTGATGAGGATTGAAGCGGAGGTCGATCGGCTTCAAGATGAATATCCCGATCTCAGCACGTTTATTGCTGAGCAAATTCGAGCGGAGTTGCTGGCGATCGAAGCTGACACCTATGCTGAGTTTGTGCGATCGGGTAGATTAAATCAAGAACTGTCTCTCTTTTTGGGAGTTGAAAAAATGGAATAAAAACTATAAAGCAATACGGTTCACTTAAGACATATCTCCCTGGCACACCCCTTAAAAAGGGGGGACAAGAAAGCTCTTAAAGTCCCCCGACTATCCGGGGGATTTATGGGGATGTCCGGGGAATAAAAATTGTTAATTAAACTGTATTGAACTATAAATAACTGAGGCTAAGAAGAACAACTTTGACCTGCTATCCCGCTTAAAAGCATGGTGAATTATCAATCGAATTATTATCACTAAGACCGCAAATGATAGAATTTAATAGGGTTTATTTGTAATGACAAAAACAATCAATGTCTTCTTTATTGCCACACAACTGCCTTTAGATAATGGCGATCGCTTCCTGCAAACTACCCTAATTTTTTTAGCCGGAGGCATAGGAATATTAGCTGGAATGTTAGCGATCCCAACCTTGAGATTAATCTTAACTTGGTTTGCCCCAAGCTTATTGACAAAAACTTATATTCGTGTATTGTTTGCCTCTAGGAACCTAATTTTAATATTATTAACTCTGTCGGCGATGGAAGTCATGTTAGTTGTAATCCCTCAAACTACATGGCTAAAATTAATGGAATTTTGTTTTAGTGCCGGCATCACTTTCTGTAGCGGTTGGCTAGTGTCAAGTTTATTTCGAGACGTTTTTAATACCACAATTTTAGGCGCAACCTTTGAGTCAAACCCTAAAGTAAGAGGCGAGTCTATCTTTTTAATTCGCTATCTGGGAGACTTTGCGATCGCTGTAATCATAATTTTAGTTTTTTGCATTAGCCATAATATCAATGTTGGAGGCATACTGGCTAGCTTGGGAATTGGAGGTATTGCTATTGCCTTTGCTGCTCAGAAAACTTTAGAACAATTTTTAGGAGGAATTGTATTAACTCTCGATCGCCCTTTTCAAGTTGGGGACTATATTGGCTTATCCGATGGGCCTATGGGCAAACAAGGCACTTTCGGACGAGTAGAAAGTATTGGCTTAAGATCGACAAAAATTCGCACATCTGGTAAAGGCACTCTCACGGTTATTCCTAATAATTCCCTGACTCAAGCTACCATCGAGAACTTTACAGGCGCAAAGAAAGTCATGTCTGTAATGATGCTAGAGTTTCCCGAACAGGTATCTGCCGACGAGCAAGCACTAATCCGCAAAACCATCATGGAAAGCACTATGGACATTTTTGGTTTAGACTGGCGCAACACAGAGGTTTCCTTCAGTAACAACCAAGCCCAAATTTCTTTTTTCATTTTGGGTTCTAATGAATTATCTATGGAATTGAGACGGCAATTGCTGGATCTGGCTACCCAACAAATCACCAAACAACTCCAAAAACATAATATTTCTTTCACCATTAACCAACCAACCATTTATGTGGATGCTCCAATTCCTATTTAAGCGACCAATGAAGCTGATATTCTTATTTGCGATCGCCTTGTTTCTGGCGACTTTTCCGATGAGTTTTGCTCAAGGTGCTGACGGCCCTCGTTCTCCTATAGTAATTGATGGCATTCCGCTATTTTATTTGCAACCTGTCGATCGGTTTTCAGCATTAGATCGTACCGAATTTGCCAATAATTTGTTAGCTGATGCGATTTCTAATGAGAAAGTCATAAATTTTGATGTGCGTAATGCTCCTAATACGAGCGCTACCTCAATTTCCTTAAACAAAAGCTATTTGTTGACAGTTACCGCCAACGATGTTTTACCAAACTTTTCTTTGTCTCAACAAGCTAAGCAATGGCAAAATATTCTAGAAATAGCCGTCGATAAAGCAAAAAAAGAACGAACTTCACAATACATTTTGCAGCGAAGTTTGTGGATTTTAATTGGCATAGGAATTATTATATTATTGCGGTTTTTATTGGTAATTATCGCCAAAATAGCTAAGTGGGAAACTGGTATTTTTACCAAGGTTATTTTTGGTTGTGCCTGGTTAGCGATCGCCCTAGTGAGTTCGGAATGGTTCCCGGTATTGCGAAGTATTCGCTATCAGATTTTTTCCCCATTTTCTCAGCCCCAGTGGCTAATATTTTTAGGAGCATTAGGAGGGTCTTTTGTAATTAGTCAATACGCTCCAGCCTTACTGAGATTTGCCATCAAAAAGCTAGATATCCAATCAGTAGAAAATATTTATCTGGAAATTGTTCAACCGAGCGATCGCCTTGTGCAATTTTCAGTCCTCTGTATTTGTATCAGTTGGTCTCTGAACTTACTCGAAACATTAGTACCAGTTGTATATGGGCTGCTCAAACCGATTGCTAATTTATTTGTAGTTGGCTGTCTGTATTGGTTATGTACAAAAGTTACTAGCCGCTACCTGCGTACCTATGGATTAAAGTTTGGGGGGAAATTTAATCCCAGTAGCGATGATGCAATTTTAGTATTTGAGACTGTGTTTAATATCTTTATCTTTATTGTAGCACTGGTGGCATTTGCCCGCAGCGTAAACTTTGACTTGATTGGTTTGGTTGCTAGTTTGGGGTTAGTTGGTTTAGCCGTCGCCTTTGCAGCCCAAAAAATTCTCGAACAACTCATTGCTACTTTAGTATTGTATTTAGATCGTCCTTTTGTTACTGGTGACTATATCCGTCTACCCGCTGGAGAGTTGGGGAAAGTAGAAAGTATTGGCTTGCGATCGACAAAAATTCGTTCTCTTGGTACGGGTACAATTATTGTGATGCCCAATTCTATCTTAGTCAGTGTAGAAATTGAAAACGTTACTCTTGCAAAAAAAATTATGGTGTTACTGTATATGGACTTTGCAAGTGCTTTAGGAGAACGAGAATATGCCCTAGTGCAGCAAGCTGTAATGGAAAAAACTGCTTTCCTATCAGGAATCGATCCTAACAGCACAAATATTGCTCTCGCCGATGGATCGGGAAAAAGATTAAGGGTGAGTTTGGCAATTTTAGGCTCTCAGGATAATGCGATCGAGGTGCGTAAACGCCTACTAGAGTTAGCAAGTGCTGAAATTGCTAAATCCCTTTCAGTCCACGGTATTGTGTTTACGATGGAAAATCCTACAGTTTATGTGCAGTCCCCTGCTACTATTTGAAGACAACGCTGCCCTTACGGAAAAACTGCTTTAAAATTTCTCCGGGATTTCTGTCCCAAGTGTCGATATGTTGGTAAATTAAGCCGTCCTCATCCATTTTGTAGGTAGAGTAGCCGTTAAAGAAAATCTGAGCTTTCCAGGGTAAGCGCAGTGTCCCGCGAACAGTCCAAGTTGCCACAATCGTATCAGGGGCTGTCTGAGTCACGTCATGAAGATCGAAGTAAATCTCGGTGAAAAATAGCTGCCCGTGAAATCGCAAAGTCCAAAAGATGATGCGATAGTTGATTTTTCCTTTAAATTTGTTAACAGGGTCTTGAAAATAAACACCTTTTGTGTAGATGTCGTAGGAGATGTCTTTCTCAAAAAGCGTCGGGAGATCCGCTTTCAGGGTGTCTACTGCTTTTTCTGCCTGCATTTGATATTATTCGATAGCGATCGAGCTACCACCTTGTGACAGTATTAATTTATAAGTTTAAATGAATAATCGCGATCGCTCGCTGGAGTATCGCAGATTTGACACTTAATCCAACTC
This sequence comes from Oscillatoriales cyanobacterium PMM_0080, assembly GCA_949127775.1. Taxonomy (GTDB): domain Bacteria; phylum Cyanobacteriota; class Cyanobacteriia; order Cyanobacteriales; family Microcoleaceae; genus Microcoleus. The sequence goes on along the minus strand of CASBQF010000038.1, from coordinate 24,634 downwards.
TGATTTTAACTCTAGCAGTATTGTCCGCGTCGGCTTTTCAGCAGACCCAGACTTGCGACATCGAAACCTTGGCACAGATTTGACAGAACACCCCCACTCCTCTGACATTCTCGCAGAAATCAACGGCGGCAAGCTGTTGATAGTAGATAGCCGTCGCCGGAACGGTCTAATTTTGATTAAACATTTTCATGCGGAGTTTGCGGGGCCTGGGGCTGCCGTTGGGGGTGTTTTTGATGCTGACTCGCAGCAGGCGATTCCTGTGGGCGATTTTTGTTTGGTTTGTCCTTTATCTCCCGCAGAAAGACAGAAAGCTTTTGGAATTCGGCGCCATTGGGTGCGGTTAATGGAACAGTTGACGGCTAAGCCGTTCGCTTTGGATCGCGCTCAAATACTTTTAACTCAGTTTGAACAATACTTCGATTCGGAAACAGTGGCACAAATTCCCGATCGAGCTTTGGCACTTTTAATCGGCGTATTTCCGCAAACTATTCGCGCGGCGCGGCAGATTGATCGTTAAAAATGTCCTGGAATTTGCTTTAATTATTACCATTTTTAAGGGTTTTTGTCAAGTCAAAATTGCAGCGATGCGATCGCAAGTTCGCTGATTTTCCTCCGGGCTACCAACCGTAATTCGTAAACCTCCGCCTGTGTGGCGAATTAATGTTCCTTGAGCTTTTAGCTGCTGCATGATTTGTTTGTGTTCCACTTCCGCAGATTCGCCCTCACTGGCTTTCACCCGCAGGTAAACAAAGTTAGCCGCACTCGGCAAAATTTGCAATTTTTGATGCTGAGTTAGCGCTGCAATTAATTTCGCTCTTTCTGATATAGTTTCGGGGATTACTGCTAGCAATAATTGCCGCTGGGCCAGGGCTAATTCTGCTGCTAATTGGGAGAAAGCGGGGAGGTTATAAGGGAGGCGGATTTTTTCTAGGGTGGCTGTGAGTTCGGGATGGGCGATCGCATATCCGACTCTCATTGACGCTAGTCGAAATGCTTTGGAAAATGTTCGTAAAATTATCCAATTGGGATGTTCTGATAATTTTCCAGCTAAGGTGTTTTGACTGAATTCAAAATAGGCTTCGTCAATTACTACTAAGATATTGTCGGGCAAACTTGACAACCATTCTATTTCATTGGTTGTCAAAGCATTCGCTGTGGGGGAGTTGGGATGGACGACAAAGACAATGCGGACGGGGGGATTTTGATTTTGGTCGTTAGCGCAGCCCTCGGAGAGGATCGCCCTTTTAGCCGCCTCAATATCAATTTCAAAAGTCTCTGGTTTTCGCCGGACACTGACAACCGGAATTCCGAGAGTTTGCGCCATAATTCCGTACATCGAAAAGGTCGGATTGGCTACAAAAATTGAGCCAGATCCGCCTAAGCACGTCGCTATTAAGAGCGATCGAATTAGTTCGTCGGAACCGTTACCGACTGAAATATTGTCGGCTGTAATGGCTGTTTTTGGCAGTTTGACTCCCCCTAGCCCACCCTTGTTAAGGGGGGGGACAGGAATGGATTCTGCGAGGGATTCGTTGACGTATTGGGCGATCGCCTCTTTGAGCGCTGCGTGCCCTCCGTCGGGATAGCGATTTGTCTCAATTAACTGCTGGTAAGTCCAAGCTAGCTTTTGTTTTAATTCCTCTGGCAAATCATAGGGGCATTCGTTGGTATCCAGGCGATCGATCGCACTTTCGGAGTGTGCTGATTCTTCTGATGCGCTACCCGGATGGGGAGTGTAAGCGGTAAGTTCGGCTAAATCTTGGCGGATGAAAGGAAGCATAGTCTGATATTGTAGATTTTCTAATTACGATTTGGTTGGTCACTATTAGGATAATTAGTCATTAATTTATGATACCTAACGTATAAATCCCTGATTATCATCAATAACTAATGACCAATGACCAATGACTAATGACTAATTACTATTTTAATCGCGCCATAGAGCAATTCCACCCAACAAACCGCTGACATTCGGTACTATTTTAGCCGATCGCGGTAAATCAAAAGTAATCTTCTTCGTGTTACCACCACCGATGTAAATACGATCGTAGTTAAACAGATTTTGCAGAGAGGCGATCGCCTTTTCTAGACGGCGGTTCCACCTTTTAGCACCAACAGTATCTAAGGCTAAACGCCCTAATTGCTGTTCGTAAGTTTCCCCTTTGCGAAACGAATGATGTCCTAATTCTAGATTGGGGACTAAGATACCATCGACAAACAACGCAGAACCAAAACCAGTGCCGAGGGTAACTACTAATTCTACCCCCGTCCCAGCAATTGCTCCCAATCCTTGAATATCGGCATCGTTAGCTACTCGCACAGGTTTTCCTAAGCGATCTTTTAGGGTAGTTTCTAGATCGAAATCTATCCAAGACGGATCTAAATTCGCTGCGGTTTTGATGACGCCTAAGCGCACGACGCCGGGAAAACCGACTGATACTCGGTCAAATTCTCCTTGTCCGCTGGCCAAAGAGGCGATCGCCTCTAATATAGGTTCGGGTTTCGGCGGTTGAGGCGTTTCTACCCGGCTGCGTTCAGTTTGGGGTTCACCTTCAGCATCCAAAACCATAACTTTGATACCGCTTCCACCAATGTCAACGGCTAAGGTGCGAGTCGATCGATCTTGTTCAATCATTTGATTGTTAAAACTTGCAAGTTCATTCAATTTTACTTGAATCGGCAAAAATTTTGAATCGATTCCCAAATTTCCCCCAGGACATTTCCTAAAGAATGGTCGTCTTCTAGTTCCATTAATTGCACCCAGGGACGGTTATTGGCAAAACTTCTGCTAGCTTGAACCGGAATTATTGTATCATACTTGCCATGAACAATTAACGTAGGGACTGACCGCATTAATTTTTCTTCAGGGTATTGAGCCATATCTGCCACAAACTGATAATTCAACGGCAGATAACGCTGTTCGCCGTAGTGGTAAACGGGCAAATATTTTTCAGACTGCCACTTTTCCAACTGTTGCTGTCCCAACAGCGGCAGCCAGTGGCCGAGAAATTGAAAAGCAGGTGCTAACAAAATTATTTGCTTTACTGATAATTGTCGCTGGGCCAACCAAGCCGCTGTCAGCCCGCCAAAACTAGACCCGATTATGGTAACTTCCCTTAATTTTTTTACGTTTTCTGTCGGCGATGAGGAGGATTGAATTGACAAAAATTCTGTTTCTATTTGCCGCAACTGGCGGGTAAGGGTGAGGCTAGAAAAATCATTTTGATTGAGATCGGGAGTTTTTAGGTCAATTCCCAGAGCAGAAAAGCGTCCGCGAAAATATTTAGCCTTAGCTGAATCTGGACTTGAAGCAAATCCGTGTAAATAAATGTAGCTCGAATCGTTTTGTAGATTCATTCAGAAAATTTATGAGCTTTACCAACTAATTATTTTAACTTAAATTAGAAGACTGGGCGGTTGAAACCGCGTTTACACAGACAAATCCCACTCAACAGCGCGTTTAAGATTAGTTAAAACCGCCGTCTTATCTATAAGAATCTCAGTAAGGTGCGCATTGCGCACCCTACGATTCACTACGATTCACTCAAAAATACTCGTATATTACTGCGGTTTTTGCCCCGGCATCATCCGGTTTTTAGCACTTTGTCGCCGCTGCTGCATTAATTGAGATAATTGGGTGCGCTGTTCCGGTGTCAGCACTTCTCTCATTGATAGTGTACTTTCAAATTGCACCTCTTCCAACTGCTGTCTCAATCCCATAATTTGGCGGTGTTTTTCCCGCATTTGGCTGGCATTTGCCGTCGGACTTGACATCATCGTTTCCAATTCTTGTCGGGCTTGCCGGACTGCTTGCATTCGCTGGGAAACTTGCTCTTTGTAGCGATCGCGAACACCCTGCATTTTTTGCTTTTGGTCAGCACTTAAATTGAGTTTGTCGAATAGCCCACCTCCCTTGCCACCAGGTCGATTTGGCTGTTGGTTTTGTGCGACTGTTTCCGCTTGAGCGGGGCTGGAAACGGCTATTACAGCGGCTGTAGTGCCGACAGTAAACATTAAAACGGCTATGGCAGAAATTCGGCGAATTGACATGAAAAATTACCTCTTTGAGATTAGTTATTTGCTGGCAGTTCGCTGTCAGTAGTAACAGCAAAATTAAATAAGTCTGTTTGTGGGCGATCGAGCCAATTTTCGCTATGAGAATCGTTCAATACACCTTCCCAATTATTGACGAGAAATGCTTCTAGATGGGCGGCTTCATCCGCACGAAATTGTGCGGTAACTAGGATACGATAGCCTGATGCAAAAACCAGGAAGCTAGCGGCGATCGCAGCGGTCAAATTCCAGTTAGAAAAATCAACTATTTTTGTTTTGTTAATAGATGCGATCGATCGCAAATTTCCCCGATAATTTTGCTCTCTCGCGTCATCCCTATCTATGGCTGCTAAAACTCTTTGCTCAAGATCGGGGGCAGAATCAGGAATATTTGGGCGATTTTGCTTCAAGAAATTAACTAATTTTTCGTCGCTATTGCCGTCATTCATAGTTCATCAACCCCCTGTTTTTGCAAAAATTGCCGCACCGAATTTCGGGCATAAAATACGCGAGATTTGACAGTCCCAGAAGGTAGTCCTAAAATTTGGGCTACTTCTTTTTGCGGGATATCTTCTAAGTCGTGCAATACCAAAACACTGCGGTGTTCAAAGCTCAATTGCTCCAGTCCCCGCTGCACTAAATCTTGATAGTGCAACTGCATCAAGTTGGATGTGTTATTATGGGGGATAACCCGCTCCATTGTTTCTTGACTTTTGAGTTTGGAGTCAAAGGAACGTTGTTTAGCAAATGCTTGTCTTTGGTCAGATGCCACATTCCAAGTGATGCGATACAACCAAGTTGAAAAGTTTTCCTGGTGTTTGAGTTTGGGTAATCCTTTCCAGACTCGCAGGAATACTTCTTGGGTTAAGTCGTCAAGAAGTGATGCACCGCAGAGTTGGTAAAGGGTTGATCTGACTTTTTGATGGTAGCGTTGGTAAAGGTGACGAAAGCAAGTACGATCGCCCTTTAAGCATTGATCAACTAAGTCGGAGTCGGAACAATCATCGATTAAAACATTGGCTGGCACACCTAACACCTGTGAAGTCTCCCTCACCTGTTCGTTATCTGAAGCGTTTAGACAGGAGAGGTGTGAAAAAGGTTCAAAGTATCTAAAATTCTTTTTTTCTGGGGTGGAAGGCCGATCGGACGGGTGGATCAGACGTACGGTTGAAACCGCGTCTACACAGACAAAACCCTGATGGTGCGCGGGTTGAAGAAGAAGGGAAACGGCAATGCCGTTTCCTGATTACCGCCTCCCGATTTAAGATTTACCGCAGAGTCACAAACTCTTCAGCAGTCGATGGGTGAATGCCGATAGTCACATCAAAGTCTTTCTTCGTAGCTCCCATATTAACCGCGATCGCCATTCCTTGAATAATCTCGCCTGCATCCTTACCAACCATGTGCACGCCCAAAACTCTGTCAGTATTAGTTTCAACAACTAACTTGACAAAAGTCTTCTCATCTGCACCTGTCAAAGCATGAAACATCGGCCGAAACTTGGCTGTGTAGCACTTAATTGAGTCGGGAAATTTAGCTCTAGCTTCCTCTTCATTTAAGCCTACTGTCGCCGCTTCCGGCTGGGAAAATACGGCTGATGCGACATTTTCGTAACTGATTGCTCTCGGATTGTTGCCAAATTCGGTATCTGCAAAAGCGCGTCCTTCGGCGATCGCAATTGGTGTTAAATTGATCCGGTTGGTGCAATCTCCGACGGCAAAAATGTGCGGCTGATTGGTGCGGCTGTCTTTCGTAACTGCGATCGCACCTTTCTCGGTTTCTACTCCCGCATTCTCCAAAGCCAGTTTTTCCAAATTGGGCAAACGCCCGGTAGCGCACAAAAGCGCGTCTACTGTCAAGGTTTCTGTGGATTCTCCCCACAATTTTAACTTCAAGCCTTCAGGAGTTTTCTCAATCCATTCGATCGAGCTTCCTGTGACAAAATTGATGCCGTGCTTAACCATGCCTTCTTGGACGTTGGCGCGAAGTTCTTCGTCAAAGTAGTGCAAAATGCGATCGCGCCGGATGATTTGAGTTACTTCACTTCCTAACCCGTTCATGATGCAAGCAAATTCAACACCAATGTAGCCGCCGCCCAAAATTGCCAACCGTTTCGGCTGCTCTTTTAACAAGAAGATTTCGCGGGAAGTGATCGCGTGTTCAATCCCAGGAATCTCGATTCTGTGAGCTTCGCCGCCGACAGCAATTAAGATTTTAGCAGCCGTGTATTTTTTGTCACCAACTTCCACAGTATGGGAGTCGATAAATTTGGCGTATCCTGAGATTAATTCAACTCCGGCTTTTTCGAGGAAGCTGATGTGGAGTTGGCTGAGTCGCCGCACTTCTGTGTCTACGGTGGTGACGAGTTTTTCCCAGTCGAAGCTGCTTTCTACAGGGCTCCAACCGTAGCCGATCGCATCTTCGTACAAATGCGAAAATGTTGAGGCGTAAACCATTAGTTTTTTGGGTACGCAGCCGCGAATTACGCAGGTGCCGCCTACTAAGTCATTTTCGGCGATCGCCACCTTCGCCCCGTAGGATGCCGCCCGCTTGGAACTTGCTAATCCCCCAGAACCCGCACCTATCACAAACAAGTCGTAATCGTATGTCATAATTGTCTGTATTTTCCTATTTCCAACTTGCCAAGTTTACGCTTAACTTTTCTTAATCATATCTCAAAAATTTCGCCTTTTTTTTCGAGGTCAGCGCTTTACTTTTGGTAATTGACATGATATTATTTAATAATGGAAATCCGTGCAAAGTTTTTACAACTACTCACACTCCCATTATTAGATTATACATCAAGCCAGCGCCACAAAACATATCGAAATCTATATTTTTTTTGAACCGTCAAAATCAGCAGATATAGCCTTTTTCAGAAAGATGAGGTAGTATCGGGCATAGGCCAAACCGGCCTCCGTGGACATCGGACACTTGTGGTGAGCGAAGCATAGGGCATACCTCACCACGCTTGAGAACTGCTATGGGTAATAAGGTAGTAATCTAATGAAATTTTCTCATCTTAATAATTTATCCTCTAAATTCTTAGCCAAAATCCCCTTAAAAATAATTTTTACGGTTCCCTTTCTGATTGAAATATTTATCATAGTTGGATTAGTGGGGTTTCTCTCTTATAAAAATGGAAAAGAAGCCGTCAACGAAATTGCGACTCAATTGCGTGAAGAAATAACATTAGAAATCCAAGAATATATTAAAAACCAGTTATCTTCTCTAGTGATGATTCATAAACTTAACGCTGATGCTATTGAACGGGGTGATTTAAATCTCGATTTACAAGATCGAGAGGCAAAAAAATATCATTATTTATGGCAAATGATTAAAAATTTTGAGGGCGTTAGTCGGATCGGTTTATCCTCTCAAGCTAAAAATCAGTATTTAGAGATTTGGAGAAAGCCCGAAAACGGAGAATTAAGATTTGTTGTCTCCAATGCTTCTACCAATTATTTTACCTTTGAATATGCCATTAGCCCCGAAGGTGAGCCTACCCAAGTAATGAAACAATTACTTACCACACAGTACGATCCCAGGAAACGTCCTTGGTACATGGGAGCAGTCAAAGCAGGTAAACTAGATTGGGCCCCCATTAATTCAGGAATTGACTACAATATTTTTTTCCTCACTCTTTGTCAGCCCATTTACGATCGGAATAATCAACTTTTAGGTGTAATTACGGCTACTTATGAATTAGATAAAATTCAAGATTTTCTTGGTCAACATAAGATTGGCAAAAATGGACAAACATTCATTTTCGATCGAGAAGGGTTATTAGTAGCGACTTCTCAAGAGGAAAGCAGTCTTAATAACAGTAAAGATTCAAAAAAGACCAAACGACCCTCTATCGAGCAAAGTAGCAATCCTCTCATTCAAGCTACCGCAAAATATTTAAAAAAATCTTTTGTTGATTTGAATAAAATTGAGCGAAGCTATCAACTTGAATTCAACTATAAGGATCAGCTACAATTTCTGCAAATCTCGCCCTATAAAGATGAATTAGGGATAGATTGGTTGATTGTTACTGTTGTACCTGAATCAGATTTTCTCGCCCGCATTCAGGCTAATACTCGGCAGACAATTTTATTATGTATTTTCGCATTTTTTTTAGTAATTATTATTGGCATCATGACTTCCAATTGGGTAGCAAAACCAATTCTAACTCTTAAAAATGCTGCCAAAGATATTGCCCTAGGCAAATTAAATGCCCATGTGAAAATTGACCAAACTTATGAATTAGGAGAACTCGCTATTTCCTTTAATAGCATGGCTAATCAATTAAAAGAAATGTTTGAAACTTTAGAAGAAAAAGTTGACAAAAGAACAGAAGAATTGGTAATCGCTAAGGAAAAAGCCGAAGTTGCTAACCAAGCTAAAAGTACATTTATTGCCAACATGAGCCATGAATTGCGATCGCCCCTGAATGCTATTCTCGGTTTTTCTCAACTAACGCTCCGCGCCGCAAATTTGCCATCGGAACAATACGAAAATGCAGGCATCATCTATCGCAGCGGCGATTATTTATTAACGCTGATTAATAATATCCTCGATTTATCCAAACTCGATGCAGGCAAAGCTACCCTCAATTCTCAAGATTTTGATTTGTATCGCTTGCTCGATGATTTAGAAGATATGCTGCATTTGTTAGCTAGTAATGCAGGCTTGAAGTTGCTTTTTCTGCGGACAGAAAATGTACCCCGCTATATCTGCACTGATGAAGTAAAACTGCGTCAGGTTTTAATCAATTTACTCAGCAATGCCATCAAATTTACCTCAGACGGTCAAATTACTCTCAATGTTTTTCTGGGAGATAGAGAAACAGCGGATGTTTTTAATCTTCATTTTCGCCTGCGCGATACTGGGGTAGGGATTGCAGCAGCAGAAATACCAAATATTTTTGAGGCTTTTTCCCAAGCCCAAGCCGGAAAAGAAATGCAAGAAGGAACAGGATTGGGTTTATCAATCAGTCGCAAGTTTGTGCAATTGATGGGCGGGGATATTTCCGTAGAAAGCGACTTAGGAAAAGGCACAACTTTCCAATTTAATATTTACGCGAAATTAGGTCAAGAAACAGCCAGCCAAAGTTCAGAAGAGTATTCAAAAGTGGTGGGGCTTGCTCCCGATCAACCTACATATAAAATTCTCACAGTAGATGACAAATCTCTTAATCGACAACTGTTAATTAAGCTGTTGAGTCCCTTGGGATTTGAGGTAAAAGAAGCTAGTAACGGACAAGAGGCGATCGCCATTTGGGATGAATGGGAGCCGCATTTGATCTGGATGGACATGAGAATGCCCGTGATGGATGGTTATGAAGCCACGAAACATATTAAATCCACCACAAAAGGTCACGCTACCGCCATCATTGCTCTCACCGCCAGCGTGTTAGAAGAAGAAAAAGCGATGGTGCTTTCGGCTGGATGTGATGACTTCCTCCGCAAACCCTTTACTGAACACATTATTTTTGAAACACTGACTAAACATCTTGGTGTAAGATATATCTTAGCGAAAACAAATTCACCAATATTTAATCAGGCAGCAGCAAGCATCTTGACCTCGCAACACCTCACCTGTATGCCCCAAGAATGGATTACTCAATTATACCAAGCTGCTCTTGAGGCTAATACTAATCTCGTTGTGCAACTTATAGCAGAAATTCCCGGCAGCGAGAATCATTTGATACAATCGCTAACACAAGTTGTGCGTAAATTTCAATTTGAACAGTTGGTTGACTTAACCGAACCCTTAATAAGCAATGAATATAAATTCTGAAACACCAAATCAAGGTAATATTCTGATAGTAGATGACCTTCCGGAAAATCTACAATTACTAAGCGATGCGCTCCTCCAGCTTGGATACACTGTTCGCAGCGTCACCAGCGGGCGAATGGCAATGAAAACGGTGCAGGTGAAGCGACCCGATGTCATTTTGTTAGATGTCAAAATGCCGGAAATGGATGGCTATCAAGTCTGTACACTTCTCAAACAAAATGAAAATTTCAGCAGCATTCCAGTTATTTTTATCAGCGCTTTAGATGATGTTTTCGACAAGGTAACTGCCTTTAAGTCAGGTGGAATTGATTATATTACCAAACCTTTTCAGATTGAAGAAGTCGTAGCGCGGCTGGAAAATCAGTTAATCATTCAACGTCAGCAATGGCTTTTGGAACAAGAAATTACTCGGCGCCGGGAAACAGAAGAGGCACTTTATCAGTCTAGAGCATTGCTTGCCAGTGTTTTGAACAGTTCCCTCGATGGGGTGGCGGCAATGGAAGCTGTGCGCGATCGCACCACGGGAGATATTGAAGATTTTCGCTGTTTAGTTGCCAATCCTGTAATTGCAAGAGCCTTGGGAAACAGGCGTGAAGATACGATCGGCAAATTGCTGGTCAAAAAATTGCTGAGTAATCTCGATCCAAAACTATTCGATCGTTTCGTTAATATTGTTGAAACAGGAGAAACTTTACAACAGGATTTTTATTATAAATCAGGATTATCTTCGTGGTTTCACTTTGTAGCCGTCAAGCTGGGTGATGGTTTTGCTATTACTATCCGCGATATCACCGCCCGTAAAAAAGCCGAATTTAAATTACAACAGCAAGCTGAAAGTTTAGAACTTACTTTGCACGAACTAAAGCGTACCCAAGCTCAACTTATTCAGACTGAAAAAATGTCTTCGATTGGGAATATGGTTGCAGGTGTAGCCCATGAAATCAACAATCCGGTTAATTTTATTCATGGCAATCTGAAGCCTGCTAGTGAATATTTCCAAGATTTATTGAATTTGGTAAAACTCTATCAAGAACAATTTCCCGAGCCGCCCACAAAAATCAAAGCACAAATCGAGGCTATCAACTTAGATTTCTTGCAAAAAGACCTACTGAAACTCCTAAATTCTATGCGGGTAGGAACCGATCGCATTCGAGAAATAGTTCTGTCGTTGCGTAATTTCTCCCGTCACGATGAGTCAGAATGCAAACGAGTGAATATTCATCAAGGGATTGACAGTACGCTGATGATTCTCCAACATCGCTTAAAAGGGACGCTAGAACATCCAGAAATTCTGGTAGTCAAAGATTACGGTGAACTGCCGCAGATCGAGTGTTATTCCGGTCAACTAAATCAGGTATTTATGAATCTTCTGAGTAATGCTATTGATTCGGTGTCAACCCAATGTCTTCTGGGGAAACAAGGACAAATTAAAATTAAAACTCAACTTTTGAATACTAATCGAATATCAATCAAAATCTCCGATAATGGCTTAGGAATTGCTCAAGACATACAATCTCAATTATTCGATCCTTTTTTTACTACAAAACCCGTGGGAAAAGGTACAGGACTGGGACTGTTTATCTGTCACCAGATTGTAGTAAACAAACACGGCGGAGATTTATATTGTCATTCGACACTAGGACAGGGTGCGGAATTTGTAGTTGAAATAGATAGGGTAAAAAACTGTTAATTAAGGACTCTTAAGTAACTTGAATATTTTTCTGGTTGCTAGCTTTCGGAAATGAATATTAAGTCTTGCTGCAATGATTGATAGCTGCGAGTCGATCGACTGCTGCTTTTCGATCGCTCCCTTCTCGCCCACGTCGCAGATTTCAGAAACCGGGTTTCTTTGTATATTTCTCGTTACCCAACCCAAAACTCGTAGAAACCCGGTTTCTCGCCCCCACGCGTAAATCCTGAAATATTCCAAAGTCTTGATAGGTCAAAAAATAGTATAATTAACATTAGAGAGTTCTCGGAGACAACCACTATGCAAGTCACGACCGAACAAATTATTTATCCATCCAGCGACGGTCAACCAATGGCAGAAAGCACAATTCAATACAAATTAATTGTCAAAATCAAGGAAGGCTGCGAAGCGCTGTTTAAAAATGACCCAAACGTATTTGTAGCAGCCGATTTACTGTGGTATCCAGTTGAAGGTCGATCGGACATTTCTCAAGCACCGGATACGATGGTAATATTTGGTAGGTCAAAGGACGATCGGCCTTCCTATATGCAATTTGTCGAAGAGAATATTGCTCCCCAAGTCGTATTTGAGATTCGTTCTCATAACGACAGACAAGCAAAAATGTACAAAAAATTTGTATTTTACAATCGCTATGGAGTGGAGGAATATTACCTTTACGATCCAGAAAATAACGATTTGAGTGGTTGGCAAAGAATTGAAGGAAACTTAGAATTAATTGAGCCGATGGAGGGATGGATCAGTCCTAGATTGGGAGTACGATTTGAGTTGGGTGAAGATGGGTTAGAAATTTATCGACCAGATGGAGAAGCATTCGTTTCTCCTGAAGAATGGAGAGAAGAAAGGAATTTTGAAAGACAGCGTGCCGAACGTTTAGCCGCAAAACTGCGCGAATTGAACATCGATCCCGATCGCATTTAAGCAACCAATTGTTTAATTGCAGGAGATTGCAGGTCGATCGAGTATACATCAGAAACCTGGAGGGCGGGCACGGGGGCACCGCCCCTACAAAAAACCGTTTTTTGTGCTTCATTTACCTGCAAAAGTGGGGTATATGTGTAGCCCTTCCACCCCCGAAAACCGCTAAGAAGTGTTAAGTTAGTAGTCAGTTGTGTCGATCGCACATAAAAACAAATGCCTGAACTACAAACCCAGACCAAGCAAGACCTGCACCTGCAAGACACCTCAAAACCCGTCATCGTCGGTCTGCAAGACGTAACAAAAGTGTACGGCATCGGCGACCTCGAAGTGCGCGCCCTCAACGGTATCAGCTTGACGGTAACGCAAGGAGAATATTGCGCGATTATGGGCGCATCCGGTTCAGGCAAATCTACAGCCATGAATATTATCGGTTGTCTCGATCGACCTACGAGCGGCAGTTACTACCTAGACGGCGTAGATGTCGCCCAAATGCCCGAAGCAGAATTAGCGGGAATTCGCAACTTAAAATTAGGGTTTGTGTTCCAACAATTTCACCTATTGGCTCAATTGACAGCACTAGAAAATGTCATGTTACCGATGGTTTATGCCGGTGTTCCCGCAGCCGAAAGACGAGAAAGAGCAACAGAAGCTTTAACGAGAGTCGGCCTGGAAAGTAGGCTGCAAAATAGACCAAATCAACTATCAGGAGGACAGCAGCAACGAGTTGCGATCGCCCGCGCAATTGTCAATCGTCCTGTATTATTACTTGCAGATGAACCGACTGGTGCATTGGATACGAAAACTACTCAAGAAGTAATGGATATTTTCACAGAATTTAATGAAGCCGGAATGACGGTTGTAATGGTAACTCACGAACCGGAAGTGGCGCGTCAAACTCGCCGGGTTGTCTGGTTTCGCGATGGTGAAGTTATTCATAATAATCTGAATCCCGCAGAACTTTCTCACGCGGTATTTTAGGTATTTCAGGCTAAAATAACAGTTTTCTTCAACCTGCGGAGGCACGTGAGTGTTTGTGTAGACGCGGTTTCAACCGCCGTGTCTTCTCAATTAAAAGCACTCGGAAAAGCTTCCCAAACTCGATCGACAAAATCCCGAAGTTGCCGAGAAGCGATCACAGTATCCTTTTTATCTGATTCCAGAGACTGCAATTGACTCAACAGCGAAATTACCTCTGTATCCAGCGCCGCCCGAAACAAACTCAGCGGCCACAGCAAATCAGCACCATCCCGCAAATCGGATAAAGTGTATTCTTCCGGCCACTGCTGGGATACATCCTTCCCTGACACTATTTCAACTAACATTAAAGGGCGCACCCAACAAATTTGACGTGCCTCAACCACTTGAATTACCTCTGAATGCAGGCACGCATTTCCACATTCTAAACTAACAATTTGACCAGACTTAAAGTTCAAAGCACAATCCATTAATGCTGACTCTTAACACAGACATAACCAAGCAAAATAAGTGCCGCAGTTCTCAACAGCACCAAAAGATATTATATCACAATTCATTCTTTCCTCTTCCTTATTCCAACTGTCAACTGCGGTGCCCTGAGCGTAGTCGAAGGGTCAACTGTCAACTGTCAACTAACAACTTTCATCAAGATTTTTAAGATCCTTTTCAAGTTCGGCCGTCAACAATCGGGCCTCTTTTTTGCCCCCGCCACCATTGGCATAATCTGCCACGGAAATCGGAGCGCCGATCGCAATTTTGACATGAGAACCCCATCGAGGAATTCGCGGGCGGTAGCGAATACTCATCGGTACAATTTTTACCCCCAAACCAGGCGTGCTCAACTCTGCTTGCATGGCCAAACGAGCCAATCCAGACTTAATCGGGTGAACTTCGCCATCCTGAAAAATGCCACCTTCGGGAAAAATCACCAACATCTGCTTATCGAGAAGCAATTCAACGCCGTAACGCAGACTGCTAATTGCTGGATGTCTGATATCGACAGCAAACCCTCCTAAATTCTTGATGAACCAACCTTGCAGTCCTTTCACCTCATCAGCAGTTACCATAAACCGCAAATCCCGTCCAGTTACCATCTGTCCGGTTGAATTGGGCATCATCAAGGCATCCCACCGGGAACGATGCGTAGGGGCTAAGATCACAGGCCCGTCTTTCGGCAAGTGCTCCTGTCCGGTTATCTCAATCTTGCGAAAATAAAACGGTAGGACAATATAGTGACCTAGCGGATAGAGCAAGGAGGTTAACCAAGGAGAAACGCGAGAGGTGTTAGATGCTACCTTGGCAGGCATTGGCTTCACTCTTTGATGATTTAATTTACTGGACTCAACGGCGATCGAGGCGTTGTGGCGCATAGCAATTAAGCTGCCTTATCGAGATACAAAGTCTAAAATATGTTGTTTGACACATCTTTAGTTTGTGCCTCGGGACACTTTTACTATTGGCATTATGCCGAGTTTGGACGATCGCACCCGCTGCAAGATAATCTGCAATAGGCAAAACCTGAACCAACCGGACAGATACCTGTCGCCGTCAACGGCCAGGAAAACTCGATCGGGCAATTACCTATTATTTCAGCTAATAGCCAAGTTGGACTAAACATCGCCAAGAACAGTCAAAACTTTTACTCGTTAATATTTGAACGGCGCGCTGCAAACCAAGAAAGCAACTGCTCGCGACAAACAGACTCCATAATACCGCCGAGTACCTCCAAGCGGTGACACGAAGGCGCGCTATCTGGAAGATTAGCCACAGTCCGAATCGTACCCGTTTTCGGGTCATCTGCTCCGTATACCAGCAGACCAATGCGAGCTTGGACGATCGCACCAGCGCACATCGGGCAAGGCTCCAGCGTTACATAGAGCGTGCAAGAGTTGAGATGCCAGTCTTGCAAAACTTGGCCAGCAGCCCGCAAAACCAAGACTTCAGCATGAGCAGTCGGATCGCAGTCTCTCTCCCGCCGATTTTGGGCTTCGGCAATCAATTTGCCAGTACCATCAACGATTACAGCACCCACAGGAACTTCGCCCTCTGCACCCGCGGCTCGTGCTAGTTCCACCGCCCTAGTCATCCAGCGTTTGTGAATAGCATAATTAGAATCACTAATCGACAACGGCTCTGTTTGCAAATTCACGGTATATTCACGCAACTGAAAACACTTAGTAATATAGTCTTACTTATCCACTAGCTGTGCATAGAATAAGTGTTACCGCTGATAAAACAAGTTTTCTTGGGAAATTTATGGCATACTTACCTAACTAAAAACACTTAAGATCGAGAAATAAACTCATACCACAGCCCAATCGACAGTAATTTTTAATTATGGACACCACCACGATCAGCAATGAAGTTGTTGAGCTGTTGTCCCGGATTAGCCGGCAAAAGCTTCGCGAACAAGACATCACTCCTTTAGTTGTGTTCCTGACTGCCCTAATTTCGATCCTGCGCGGAGTGATGATTATTGACAGGACGATCGCAGTTGAAGAAGAAGAACGGCTGCAAAAGACTCTCAAAGCCTTTTCTAGCGGCGATCCAGAGCGGATTGAACTAATTCAGCGCCTTGTCAAAGGCATCTCCAAACAACAGGTTTACTTCAACCCCACGGAATTGCTAACCCTGACAGCTTTCTTTTCAGAATCAGAAAAGCTGTTACTCATCGGTTCCGGCTACGAAATGTCAGCGGTAGACGGACACATCGACTTGAGGGAGCAAATGTACTTACAGTCGATCGGTAATCGGCTCGGCCTCGACTCCAGACACATTGAAGTCGTAGACATTTTGTTTACAAAAGAAGGAGAACTCGATTTAGAAGCTTTTGCTGAAGTTCAAGCTTTACTCGCACCCAGCGAATTCTCCTCCCGCGATCCGGTATTTGCCAAAGCAGCAAAGCACCTGCTGGGTTTTTTACAACGCAAATAATGCAGCGCATCTAAATTTTTTCCGCTGTAAAAGAAACACTGGGAAAATAATTTGATGCTTTGTGCATTAAGCTGTTCTGTATTTAAAACGTACCCGTTCTTCAACCCGCGGAGGCGGGTTTTGTTTGTATAGACGCGGTTTCAACCGCCCGGCCTTCTCAAATCCCAAGGCGGGTTTTGTTTGTAAGCTGTCGCACATTTAAACTGAATATTTGGAACGATGCTCAAAGCCCATTCCACAAGAGTTTGGTTGTTTGTGATATGCAATTTAAATGCAGAACAGCTTATAGACGCGGTTTCAAACGCCCTGCCTTCTCAAATCCCAAATATATTAATTATGCAAATTGAATGGCAAACCGCCAAAACCTACGAAGACATTCTTTATCACAAAAGTGGCGGCACCGCCAAAATTACCATCAATCGACCTCACAAACGAAACGCTTTTCGTCCCAAAACTGTGCAGGAACTTTGCGATGCCTTTACTGATGCCCGCGAAGACACAAAAATTGGCGTTGTCCTCTTCACCGGTGCGGGGCCTCATACAGACGGCAAATATGCCTTCTGCTCCGGCGGCGACCAAAGCGTACGGGGGTCTGCGGGATATGTAGACGAAGGTGGTATACCGCGCTTAAACGTGCTCGACTTGCAGAAATTGATTCGATCGATGCCAAAAGTTGTAATTGCTTTAGTTGCAGGCTATGCGATCGGCGGCGGTCATGTTTTACACTTAATTTGCGACTTGACGATCGCAGCGGACAATGCCATTTTCGGACAAACTGGCCCAAAAGTCGGCAGTTTCGACGGTGGATTCGGAGCTAGTTATCTCGCCAGAGTCGTCGGCCAGAAAAAAGCCCGAGAAATTTGGTTTTTGTGTCGCCAATACAGCGCACAGCAAGCTCTCTTAATGGGTTTAGTCAACTGTGTCGTACCTGTGGAACAACTCGAAGCAGAAGGAATTCAGTGGGCTGGCGAAATTTTGGAAAAAAGTCCGATCGCGATTCGCTGTCTAAAATCCGCTTTTAATGCCGACTGCGACGGTCAAGCTGGACTGCAAGAACTGGCTGGAAATGCCACGTTGCTATACTATATGACCCAAGAAGGTGCCGAAGGTAAACAAGCCTTTTTGGAAAAACGGGAACCGGATTTTAGTGAATATCCTTGGCTACCATAGCTCGATCGAGAAATCAGTTTTTTTGATCACCTGATTCCGATGAGTTGAATAAGCCGAATTTACCCGATCGTCGAAAAGTGTCAGTCAAGTAGAGTTTTCCTGCTGCGGACAAAATAGACAAGATTGCAAAAATAACTAGGACAGGCAAGATGCCTGTCCCACAAAAAAAATTTCTTGTGGAACAGGCATCTTGCCTGTTACAAAATTTGATTAAAATGAATTTTGCAATCTTGTCTAATATACCGAAACTGCTACTGTGATTTTCAGGTTAACGCCCGGCCTGTCAACTGGTAGGCATTGCGCTCAGCAACAGTGACGACGGGTTCCTGTATCACAGTCTGTTCTTGCCATAATTCAATTTCTTCTATGTTTTCCCAAGATGGCCCAAAAGGCGAAACCGCTAAAGAGCAAGCTTTCCACTGGCTTTGCACCGGCACGCTCAGCAAGTCGCAAACACCCCCACGTCTCCCCTCTGGGGTATAGTGGCGGCAGTGACGACAAGCAGAAGTTAATAAGGTTTTCATAAAAGTTCTTGGGTAAATCAGTTTCACCTCTAATTGTCGTGTGTAGAGCTAGCAGGTTTTAGAGCATCCCAGCCCTTATGCTGTCTAGGTTGTAGCGATCCCCGAAGCATAAGTAAACTTTATAATTTATTTATAATCTCGTTATTTATAGAAACAATTAGCTCAGTCTTTACTCATTTTCTAGGTAGAAATACAGGTTAAAAGTTTATAAAAAGGTCAGGGATCAAGAAAAAACACAAATGCCGAACCACTATGAGATGTTATAAATAATCTGTCGCTCCTGATACAAAAAGCTGTTTAGAGCCTGGGTAAGCAGCTTCGGGACAAAGCAACCGTTAAGTTTTAAGATAAAAATGAAAAGATAGCGGACGGCGATCGATACTTGAGACCAAAGCCAGCAATTGCCTTGACGCCAAAAGCAGCTAATCCTAAAATAGGCAAGTTTTAAACTTTCTTGTTCTTGCTTCGTATATATAATCAAAACACTAAAATCAATTCAGAGGCGGTAGGAATTTTGGTAATGAGTAAGCGTTCTTCGGTTGAATCCCCAAATCATCAATCCTCATCAACCCCAATCAAGCCTGCCTTGCAAGCAGCCTTGGGGTGCATGGATGTGAGCCTAGAAGCAGAACTGACAACATACAGAAGACACAGGCGGCGTGCCGAACAGTGGGTGTCGCCATCAGTTCGCACCGGCAAGCAAACAGCCACAACCGAGCAACAGCTAGCCCAAAACCTGCCGCCGGATGCTGCCGAAACCCAGCAGCCATTGTCCATGCCCTTATCCCTTGGTGGCAGCCAGGGCGATGCCCCAATCGCAACTACCAGGGAGCACACAAAACCATCTGGCAATGCCTTCGCACCCAACAAATATCTCGAATCCAGTGAAAAACTAATCGAAAGTTTGGACGAGGAAACAGCCAAGCCCGAAGTCGAACGCAGTTTAGCAGCCAGTTTGTTAACTCCCTTGGGACTGAGTTCGATGCTGTTGTTTTTGCTGTCATGCACAGCTTTGGGTTACGCAGTCATGCACCCATCCAGTCTAGCTAGAATGGCCGGGCTGAATCGTTTGCTCGATCGCACTACGCCATCTTCCAGCGACAATCCCGCCAATACCGCCACATCAGATACCAGTACCAAGGAACTGCCAAAAGCTCCAAATCTGGTATCCAAGGAATTTGTCGAGCTAGATTTGAGCACTCTCAGCAATGTCAAGCCGACAGCCAGCTCGACGATTGCTTCCCCGTCGCCAAAAGCATCAATCCCGCCCAATCCGGCAGCGCCTCCGGCCCCGGGCGCGGCTGTCCCGATCCCTACAGAAGACGGCAACCCAGCCAGAGGCAGGGAACAAGGACTCAACAATCTCAGTACAGCTTTGCTTCCGAGCCCTAGCCCTAGCGCAGCCCAGCCTGTCCCGACACTGCCGACACTCCCTCCCACACCCTCCCCAGCTCAGTCGGCGACAGTAGCCCCAGCAGCCACCACAGCCCCAGTCAAAGCATCCCCAGTAGCCACCACAGCCCCGCTGGGAAGGCCGATACGGGCTACCGACGGTTTCTATTACGTTGTCGCCGATTACACCAACGAAAAAGCGCTACAGCAAGCCAGAACCGCAGTTCCCGATGCCTATGTGCGCAATTTCTCAAAGGGTGTCAAAATCCAAATGGGAGCCTTGAACGATTCTGCCTCAGCAGAACGTTTGGCGAAAGAACTCCAAGCAAAAGGGGTGAAGCCGCAATACTATCAGCCATAAATTAGTGAAAGGGAATGAAGCTGTAATTGAATTTTTAGACAGAGTTACCCATTGACGGACTTTTTGGGTAACTCTCTAGCCAGCCGTTCGATAACGTCACTAAGACTGCTTGCAGTGAGTTCAACTTGTTTTCCCTCTAACCACTTCGTAGCAGTCTCGGTTAGGCTCAAGCTTAGTTTAACTTTGGGTTCGCCATACATCTTTTTTCTAGGCATCTTGTTATTTCGCATTAATTCTGCATATAATAACTCTAAGACAAAAATGAGCTAAAAACAAATGTTGCTCAGCTTCAAAACCGAACTCAAGCCCAATAATCAGCAAGTAACTAAATTCCGCCAACATTGCGGAGTAGCAAGGCACGCTTTCAACTGGGGCAATTCGGTTGTGCTTGAAGCCTTAGCTGCTAGAGAAACTGACAACACGGTTAAAATTCCTTCTGCGATCGATCTGCACAAGCGTTTAGTAGCAGAAGTGAAACCGCTATATCCCTGGTACTACGAATCTTCTAAAGCAAGTCCTCAACAGGCTCTAGCTGAACTGAGGACAGCTTGGGATAGATGTTTTAAAAAAGTATCTAAACAGCCGAGATTTAAGAAAAAAGGCGCATCAGGTGACTCTTTTTATCTAGAACAAGGAACCAAAGCAAAGCCGGGAATTAATAACGACGGCAAGCGTGTCAAGTTGCCCAAGATTGGTTGGGTTAGATTGCACGAACCATTACCAATTACTGCTTCTCATAATTGCGTAATCAGTCGCAAAGCTGACAGGTGGTTCATTGCTTTCAAGTGCGAAATCGAGTTGCCTGAAGTTCTACCCGATCGTCCTGCTGTTGGTGTTGACATCGGCATCAAGCAATTAGCGGTTTGCTCCAGCGGTCAAACTTTCGCTAATCTATCAGCTTATCGTCGGATGAGCCGTAAACTGAAGCGCCTACAGCGACGTGTCAGCAAGCGGGTCAAGGGTTCCAGCAACCGAAAAAAAGCAGTCTCCAGGCTAGCCAAACTGCATCTAAAAGTATCGAATATCCGAAAAGATGCCATCCATAAGTTGACAGCTTACCTCGCCAAAAACCACAGCGAGGTCAAAATTGAAGACTTGAACGTGAAGGCGTTTTTGAAAAACCACAAATTAGCTGGCGCGATCGCCGACTGCGGGATGTACGAATTCAAGCGTCAACTGGAATACAAAACCCAAAAGTTTAGCTCAAAATTGACGCTTGTAGATAGATTTTTCCCCAGCAGTCAGATTTGCTCAACTTGTGGCAAACATCGACAGAAAATGCCGTTGAAAGTCCGAGTTTTTGAGTGTCCTAACTGTGGACAGGTTCAAGACCGTGACTTGAATGCAGCAAAAAACATCGAACGTTGGTTTGAAGGAATATTTATCCCAGAACGTTCAGAGTTGGCGGTGAGTTCCACCGCGTCAGCCTGCGGAGTAGGCAAACTAGGGTAGCAGTCATGCTACCGCTACTGTGAAACAGGAAATTAACACTCCTATCACCTATGTCCAGCTCAGTCTAGACTTGGGTAGCTATGGGTAAGTTTTTTAGAACGGAATGAAAAATTAAAAAATTCATAGAGAATTGAGAAATTCTCATTTTAATTTTTTAATTGTTAGTTCCCACTCCTAAATCTCAAATTTAAAATCGGGAGCAGGGCAAGATGGGATTATTCGATCGACTTTGGCGAGTGATTCGAGCCAACATTAACAGTTTGGTCGGGGCCGCCGAAGATCCAGAAAAAATTCTGGAACAGGCTGTAATGGATATGCAAGAAGATTTAATACAGATCAGACAAGCTGTAGCAGGGGCGATTGCAGCTCAAAAACGCACCGAACGCCAGTGTTCCCAAGCTGAGTCTACAGCCGGAGAATGGTATCAACGGGCGCAGCTAGCTTTGCAAAAAGGCGAGGAAAATTTGGCGCGGGAAGCTCTGACGCGCAAGAAATCCTATCAAGAAACAGCAACCGCGATGAAAGCCAGTCTCGGACAGCAGAATACTGTTGTGACTCAACTTAAAGAAAATATGCGGACGCTCGAAAGTAAAATTTATGAGGCAAAATCTAAAAAAGATATGTACATTGCCCGAGCTAGAAGCGCTGCATCCTCCGAAAGGCTGCAAGAAATGATGGGCAATCTCAGTACCGGCAGCGCTTTGAGCGCGTTTGAACGGATGGAAGAGAAAGTCATGCAGCTAGAAGCTCGCTCCGAAGCAATCGCAGAACTTGGAACTAACGATTTAGAAAAGCGGTTTCTCTCTCTCGAAGCTGGCGGCGATGTCGATGCCGAGTTGGAAGCGATGAAAACAAAAATGCTTCCAGGCAATAATACACCAAAATTGCCGTCGGGCGAACCGCCCGCATCCTGAACCCCAGCCAGCAGGATCTTTCGACGAGCAAAAACTTCAAAAGCAGCGCAGCTAGAGATGGCTCGAAGCCTGTTGGGGAATTCCCGGATCGAAGTTAAACTCAATACATAGGTGCAGCAATCAGCTTGCCTGCATCACAATTACTAAATCGCTTTAAACTGGATTTATATATCTGCAAAAATTGCCAAAAACTCGATCGCACTAAAAATCTGACCAACTGAGTTTCACAATTGCGGGTTAACTCTATCAAGCCTGCTTTTCGCTTACTTCGTCGCTTACTTCGTAAACCTCACCCAGGAAAAATAGCATTATGGGATTATTTGACCGCATTAGCCGAGTCGTCAGAGCCAATCTTAACGATATGGTCAACAAAGCTGAAGACCCCGAAAAGATTTTAGAACAATCCGTGACGGATATGCAGGAAGACTTGGTGCAGTTGCGTCAAGCCGTTGCCAGCGCGATCGCCACTCAAAAGCGCACCCAAACCCAGTACAATCAAGCTGAATCCCAGTCTAACCAGTGGCAGCAGCGCGCTCAGCTCGCCCTGCAAAAAGGAGACGAGACTTTGGCGCGGGAAGCTCTGGTGCGCAAAAAGTCTCACGCTGAAACGTCGGCCACCCTGAAATCCAGCCTGGATCAGCAATCGGGTCAAGTCGAAAGCCTCAAGCGCAACTTGATCGGTTTGGAGAGCAAGATTTCCGAAGCTAAGACGAAGAAGGATATGCTCAAGGCGAGGGTATCGGCTGCTAAGGCTCAGGAACAGCTCAACAACACCATTGGCTCTCTAAATACTGGCAGTTCAATGGCAGCTTTCGATCGCATGGAAGAAAAAGTTTTGCAGATAGAAGCTCGTGCGGGCGCGTCAGCAGAACTGGCGGCCGGTGGCAGCAATTTAGAGGAACAGTTCCGCTTGCTCGAAGGTAGCGGCGATGTTGACGACGAGTTGGCCCAAATGAAAGCTCAACTGGCCGGAGGTTCTGTGTCTCAAGGTCAATTGCCGGCAGCGGGTAAAACTGCCGCTACTCCTACTACCTCTACTACCTCGGAGTCAAGTCCGGTGATTGATGCTGAGTTGGAAGAATTGCGATCGCAGCTCAATAAAATGTAGTAATTTCTATCAAAATTCAACTATTTCTCAGATGGCAACTTTGATAGAATGCTCCGCCCACCTACAGCACTAGCTCGGGGAGGTCGGAGCTTTTTTCAAGGACAGTTTATATCAATCGCGGTTCACCCTCGGTGATTGTTAACGGTTGACTGTTAACTGTTATCTGTTGTCTGTTGGCTGTTGACTGTTAACTGTGAATATACAGCAGATTCCACGTTTATGAAGTACACCCCGATCGCTCTTCGATTACCGTAGGGACACGGCCAGAAAGAGTGTCCCTACCTCTGTGCGTACCTACTAACCTGAAAAGTGCTGTATTCACAAAAGTGCTTTTTTGTCAAGTATCTTTATGTTTATCTGATACATTAATTCTTTAAAAAAAGTGATAAAGTAATTCTATTCTTTGCAATTGTGGCGGCACTCGGGTCGATCGTAAGTGTAAATAACTATCAAATACTCTTCATCTGTCATGCCCCTGCCATTTTCCAGAGAGTTTTGTAAAATCAAGTTTTTTAGGGCATTAGCACTTGGTTGTTCAATTACAGCTATTTGTCCTGCATCGCTATCGGCTCAAAGTATTGGCGAGTCAGCGGGGCGGCAAATTGTTAACGATAATTTACAGTCTGAATTAAAATTAAATCCAGAAACGTCAGACGATCGCGCGGGGCTTCCTGATGTATACTCGCATTCAGAATTGGATAGAGACAGTAAAGGCCCAGAGAAAAATATCCCGGAGTTCGATCGATCGGCGCAAAGTGAGGAAACAGAAACTCTCGCCCGGTTGCCGAACCGAGGAGAAAGCAGACCAGAATTTCCCGTTCCCAACCCGCTGCCGCCAACTCCGGCTCCCCTCCCAGAACCTCCGCCTCCAGCGCCCTTGCCTCCTCCAGAACAGTTGTTGCAGCCATCTGCGCCGACACAACCAGAAGAATTGCCTAACATTCCAGGTACGATCAAGGTCGATCGATTTGAAGTAATTGGCAGTACCGTCTTTAGCAAGCAAGAATTAGACGCTGTACTCAAAGATTTTATCGGCCGCCCGTTGACTTTCGCTCAACTGCTGCAAGCTCGTTCTGCGGTGAGCCAACTCTACATCAGCAAAGGTTACATCACTTCGGGAGCGCTGATTCCGCTCCAAACGCTCTCCGGCTCAGTTGTCAGAATATTAGCGATCGAAGGCAAGCTAGAAAGTATAAATGTAGTCGGGACTAGGCGACTGAATCCTAACTACGTCAGAAGCCGCTTAGCCCTGGCAACACGAGGCCCGCTGAACGAAAAACGTTTACTCGAAGCTCTGCAACTGTTGCAATTAAGCGGACAAGTCGAAAATATCTCAGC
>CASBQF010000037.1 GCA_949127775.1 Oscillatoriales cyanobacterium PMM_0080 | reverse complement strand
GAATAGAGTTGTGTTTTTCATAAATTAATTTTCTAATATAAATTTGAGATATTTATACAGTTTTTGAAGTAAATTCTAAAACTTGTTAAGCGATCGCAAATCAAGCATAGCTGCCAGTATCAATAAAACTATCTTTCTAAATATAGAGATAAAAAATTATCAAAAATGCCGAATTCAGCGCGATCGTTAGTTGGCGACTGCATCTATTCCTATTGATATAGATGGCGCTTAGAAAAGCAAGTCAAACATCTGTCAATAGACAGATTCATTTAGTGGTGATTACGAGTCTAGTTAAGGTGGGTAGGTTACAGAGAAATTTAACCAGATAAAATCATAAAAAAATTCTAAGATAATCGGCGGTTGAAACCGCTTCTACACAAACAAAGTCCGCCTGCGCGGACTAAGAAACTTAGGGGGTATTTAAACATGATTCAATAGTAGATATATCCAATTATTTAGCATCAAAATTATTCGTCTCTCTCTTCTCTTCCTCTGCGCTCTCTGCGCTCTCTGCGGTTAAAAAAATCCGATTCAACCATAAACGATAATATTTCAATACTGTGAGGATGCCTGTGATGTTGATTAGTCGATCGAATACTTCAACAAATCCGAACTCAACCGATCGATCGATACCTGCTCATCCGAGCGCTCATCTCGGTATGGGCGCAAACCTGTTTGGCGGTGAGTGTTCGTTTCGAGTCTGGGCACCGAATGCGATCGGGGTTTCAGTTTGCATTTGGCGCGACGATCAGATGTTCCAAGTTTCACTCGCGCCAGAACCAAGTAATCCTAGCTATTGGTCAGTTGATGTTACGGGCGTTGTGGCAAATCAATTCTATCAGTTCTTAATTGAAAACAAAGGCGGCGATGCCACAAATCCCGGCGGTACGGTTACTCGTGTGGATGCCTATGCACGGCAAGTCGAAAGTGCTGAAGATAACGCCAGAGGAATCGTCGTTGATTGGCAGCAAAAATGGTCTGAGTTTACTACACCCAAATTTGACAATCTAATTATCTATCAGGCTCATGTCGGCTCATTTGCCGGATTACACGATCGCCTGAATATTCCAAATTATGCCACATTTGCCGACTTTCATACGAAGCTGAAATACATTCGAGAACTCGGATTTAACGCACTGCAATTATTGCCGATCGCGCAAGTTGATGGCGTGGATAACGAAGGCTATGGAGCCACCAACCTGTTTACACCTCATGATGGGTACGGGACTCCGGCAGAGCTCCGATCGCTCGTTGATGCTGCACATAGTCACGGTCTAGCCGTGATTTTTGATGTGGTGTATCATCATGCTTCGACCAGTCACAATCACTATTGGGAATACGATGGCAATACGACTGATAGTGGCGGCATTTATTTTGAAGATCCGTTTCGGTATGAACCAGCCCGTGATGAAGATGGTCGATCGTTTTCTCACTGGAAATCGGAAGTGCAAAACTTTCTACTTGACAACGCGCGGATGCTGTTGAATGAGTATCATGGTGATGGTTTGCGGTTTGATATGGCGCACACCCTGACGTGGGAATGTACTCAGCATATTATTGCAGGAATACGAGAAAATCCCTACTGGCACGATAAGTATTTGATTGCAGAATGGACGGGAGATCAGCAGGATCGCTGGGGTAAAGTGATCCGTGAATTAGGATTCAATGCGGTTTGGGGGATGGCAGATCCGTTCGCCTACCGTCGCGCCGCAAGTGGAGAAAATGCGATCGATGAACTAAAATCATTTATTGGCTGGATGGGATTCGATCGTCCCTGGAATTTAGTGCACTATTTGCTCGGTTCACACGATCAAATTGCTGATGGTAATAGTGGCAATCAACGTGAGAATCGCTATTTTGTTGAGCTATTTGGAGGACGAGATAACTGGTATGCGCGATCGAAAGCGCGACTCGGTTGGGCATTAAATGTGGCGATTCCCGGCACGCCGATGCTGTTTATGGGTTCAGAATGTCATCACTGGGGTTATTGGTGGCCCAACCCCGATCGCAATCCAGCGACTTCAGAACATCGATTTGACTGGGAAATTGCCGGAGATGCGATCGGTATCCCAATGCGAAATCTGGTGAGAGATGTCAATTGGGTACGCTGGAACAATCCGGCTTTACGCAGTTCTACTTTGCAATTCATTCATGAAGATCGCGCGAATGCAGTCTTAGCTTTCAAACGCTGGCATGAGTCCGGCAATATTGTCGTGGTTGTCGTCAATCTGAGCGATCGTCAATGGCAAGAACATGATTACGGCATTCATATGGGCACAGAAACAGGTCAGTGGGAAGAAATTTTTAACTCTCAATCGCCTCAATATGATGGTTGGAATGATTCGGGAAACTATGGCTATGATCTGCGAGTTCAGGAAGACGGAAAACTCTATATGAATCTCCCCAAATGGTCGGTTTTAATGTTAAAAAAGCAATAAATTGAAGATAATTCGGCGGTTGAAACCGCTTCTAAATAAACAAAGTCCGCCTCCGCGGACTAAGAAACCGAGCAGAATTCCCTATGATATAATATCAAATCTGTTAGCATCAAAATTATTCATCTCTCTCTTCTCTTCCTCTGCGTTCTCTGCGCTCTCTGCGGTTAAAAAATCCGATCCAACATGAATAAAGCCAACAAAATAACACCACTTTTTCTCGCAAATGATTTAACTTACCAACTAAAAATATACCCAATTTAAAAGGTTAGTGATGCCAACTGCAACAGACTTTAAAGACTATTACACCATCCTAGGAGTCAGCAAAACGGCAACTCCTGAAGAAATCAAACGGGCTTACCGCAAACTTGCTCGCAAATACCATCCTGACCTCAATCCTGGAGATAAAGACGCAGAGGCAAAATTCAAAGACCTCAATGAAGCAAATGAAGTGCTTTCCGATCCAGAGAAACG
>CASBQF010000036.1 GCA_949127775.1 Oscillatoriales cyanobacterium PMM_0080 | reverse complement strand
TATGGTCGCGGATTTGACCGGGGATTGTATTGTTCGGCTGGCATATAACCATTTGTGCCGATCGCCTGCGATGTCAATATTTCACCTGTACTGTTAGAAGTGAAAGTGCTGATTTCTTTGACAGCGCCAAAATCAATCAGGACAAGTTTACGATCGTCTTGGCGTCGAATCAAGTTAGAAGGTGTAATATCGCGGTGAATAATATCTGCTTTGTGAACAAAAATTAAAATTTCTAGAATTTCATGTAAAAGAGCGATGACATCTGCTTCCGTCCACTGCTTGCCTTGAGGGAGTTCTTGACTTAGGGGAGTTCCTTGAATGTATTCTTGAACTAAGTAAAAATTGTTATTGTCCTCAAAGCTATCGAACAATTCTGGAATGCGCGAATCTTTGCCGAGAATCTGCAAAGCGCTAGCTTCTCTTTGAAATCGGTTTCTGGCTTGTTCCAATACTCGCGGATTTGCGGATTCAGGAAAAGGAATTTCCTTCACAACGCACAGGGGATTTCCGGGTTTGTCTAGAGCGTTAGCCGTATAGGTGATCGCAAATCCTCCCTGTCCTAATCTATTGATGATTTGGTAGCGTTCGGCTAGTATCTCTTCGGGATTGAGACACATAAATTTTAGAGAGCCTCTTGATGGTGCGATCGTTAATGCTGACGATCATACCAAATCTGAGCTCACTACGTTATTTATGTGACTCGGCGAGTTGAAACTCATATGCTGCAACATTCTCAAGAACGAGCAAGATGCCCGTTCGACAAAAATTGAATTTTCTTGTGGAACAGGCACCTTGCCTGTTTCTACTCCAAAAACAAATTGAATTTTCTTGTGGAACAGACATCTTGCCTGTTCATACTCCAAAAACAAATTGAATTTTCTTGTGGAACAGGCCGGAGAGCCTGTTCATACTCCAAAAACAAATTCCCAGGTATAACCTAGGAATCATAAATATTAAATAAAAGTAGTGCTGTTTTAATATATTTAATTAGCTCAAAAGCTTTCATAATCCAGCATCCCCAGTTGGAGATTTGAGAGGGGACGCCGGGGCGGGCATTATGAGCAGTGCACCGCACCCGATCGCATTTTCCAGTCTCAAGAAAACGGTAACTTTCATGTTTGAGTACCCGTTAAGCTTGGCTGCTGTTGCGAGTCTGGCTAGCCAGATCCAACAGTTGCGCCCAGCGTTTTTGGACTTGTTTAGGAGTGCAATTGATGGCAGTGGCGATCGCACTATCGCTTTCTTGATTGCGCTTCATGGTTAACAGTTGTTGTTGTTCCGGGGAAAGTTGAGCGCGAAATGCTTCCCACTTGTCCGAAGTCATTCCCAGTTTTTGATCGACATCAGCACCGAGCCATTCGTGGACGAGTTTCCAGTTTTGAGTGCGGGAAAACTTTTCGACGTGGTACTTGAAACGTTGTTGCAAGTAGTCGCGCTGGCGGGAAGACAAACCAAGAACGCGATCGATTTCCGAAGCCGAAAGGTCTTGCAATTTCAAAGTTAAGTAGCTAACACATTCTGGCTGATTTTGCAATTCCAGATAAGCAATCAATTCAGCGACAACTCGATCGCGCAACACTGCATCAGCCGGATCGACAGTTTCCGAAACCATTTGTTCGCGCACTTGTTGCAGCGCCGGAGAGCGGCTGTACATTTCCGCATCTTCACCCTTGCCGGATTCTACAGCCATTTCAATGTCGATCGCAGTTTCGGGAGGTTGGCCTTTGGCAAATCCTTGAGCGCGGAGGACGATCAAGCGTTGGCGGTTGCGCCCTGGTAAGCCGATTTGGCGTTTGGCGTAGTGTTCGGTGAAAGCCATGTACTCAGCCAATTCTAGCTGTGTGCGGGGCTGGTAAGTGATATCAACTTTATGTTCGCGGCGGAAAGCTCGTAAAGATTCAATGTAAAAGCCTTGCAAAAAGTCTTCAATCATGTTGTAGCGAGCTTGGAAGTTAAAGTTCGATCGAAAAGAAGCAACATGGCGGTAAATCATCGCCGCGAGGTGAGAGTGCAATTCGACGCGGCCTTGCTTGGAACCGAGGTGGTAGTATTGCAGGGTTTTTTGCAACCGGTGCTCCGCCAAAGTGATTTGCCAAGCTTCAACTTCGCCGGAAATTTGGATGCGATTGCTTTTTTCGCAAATCCGTTCGACTTCTTTAGCAATCCGCATCGCCACTGCTTGAGCGCTGCGGGTGGCAGTTTTCATCTCTGCTTCCAATTCTTTGAGTGCGAAGTCAGCCAAAGCCAGGATATTGATGCTGGTAGGAGTCTCGATTTCGGCGGTTTGTTCGGTGGAGGCGCCTTGAAGGGAGTTGATTGCAGAAGCGGTGTTGCAGTTGATGGTGTTGGTGGCAGTTGTGACAGTCATAGCATTTATCCCGTGTAAGTGTCAGAGAGTGAGTGATGCAGTTGTTAGCGGGTTTCGCTCGTTGTGCTGATTCAACTCTCTATGTATTGAATATAGGGAAATACAGATAGGCACAGTGATGTCAATGTTCCACTCTCTCATGCAACAGTTTTTGCCTGCTGAATCTGGTTTTAATTTTGGGCTGTGGAAGATTGGTTTTACTGCCCTTAAACCCTTACTGTACCAGCATTCTGATCTGTTATTGGGGTAGGGCGATTGCGACAAAGATTGACGGTATTCCGGGGCCGCTGAGTGGACAATTTACCAACTGGCCTTTTTAGGGGGTTTTGGGCGTCGGAGATTGTGGAATCGGGAGTCGGCGGAGTGTAGTGAACCGCAATGTGTTTTCAACTTACGCTACAGCAGTTGAGAAACCCGGACTAATTTAGAAATTTCATATATATCAGAAGGAAGAAGACAGAGGAGACGGCATTGCCGTTTCCCTACAATTAATCTGGCCTAGGGACACGGCACTGAGGAGACGGCAATGCCGTTTCCCTACAATTAATCTGGCGTAGGGACACGGCACTGCCGTCTCCTCTATATCTACAATTCATCTGGCGTAGGGACACGGCACGTGCAGTCTCCTGTATATCTACAATTAATCTGGCTATTCTATCTTTACTTTCCCCCAAACCCTCTGCCGCGATT
>CASBQF010000035.1 GCA_949127775.1 Oscillatoriales cyanobacterium PMM_0080 | reverse complement strand
GCCCGCCCCCCCTGGTGGCGCTGGAGTTGGGGCTGGAGTTGGCGCCGGAGTTGGAGTTGGTGCGGGAGTTTCCGCAGTAGCAGGCGGCGGAGTTTCGCGGCGAGGGCGAATTGGTGCGGGTGTGGGCGCCGGAATTGGTTCGGGGCTGGTGCGCGCTTCTGGATCTGCGGGGGTGGAAGTGCGATCGTCCTTGTCGGACACCGGTGTAGGATCGGGAGACTGCCGGTTGAGGAAAACCCTCGCCACACCGACTAAACCCGCAACCATCAGGGCGATCGCCACAAACCCCAAAATCCACCAAATCTTGCGGTTGCCGGAGCCATTCGTCACCACAGCAGGCGCTGTTCTCACATTCGCAGGCGACTGAGGGCCATGTCCCGGCATCACCGCCACCGTCGGCCCGGTGTCCGACGCACCAGCCTGCCCGTGCAGCAGCGACAGCCACTCATCCACGCTAGCAGGGCGATTTTGAGCCTCTACCGTCATCCCCCGCATCACCGCTTGACTCACAGTCACACTTAACTCTGGCCGCAAATCCCGGGGCGAAGGCATCGGCTGGCTGGTGCGCAAAATTGCAGCCACCGGCACCCTGGCTGTGAGTAAAGTGTAAAGCGTCGCCGCCAGCCCGTAAACATCGGTGGCGGGCGTATATTTTCCTTGGGCGAAATACTGTTCTGGAGGTGCGTAACCGTCGGACACCATATTAGTGTGATTTTGGGTGGCACCGCTGGTAAACTCGCGGGCAATGCCAAAATCAATCAGCACGACTTCCTGAGTGTTTTGGCGCAGCAGGATGTTTTGCGGCTTGATATCTCGGTGCAGCAAACCCTTTTGATGAACTGCTTTCAAAGCAGCGCCAATTTGAGTGATGTAGAGAATTGCGAGATTTTCTGGGAGGGGATTGTTTGAACCGACTACATCGCCCAAATCCTGACCGGCTATGTAGTCCATTACCATGTAGGGCTGTCCGTCTTCCACAAAAAAGTCGCTGACGCGCACGATGTTCGGATGCACGCAGGAAGCCAACCGCCTTGCTTCGTCTTGGAATTTGCGATCGAACTCGGCAAAATTGGGATCGCGCCGCAGAGATTCGTTGAGGGTTTTAATCACCACCGGCTGTCCTAAATAGCTGTGAGTTGCTTTGAAGGTAATCCCAAAGCCGCCTCTTCCCAATTCTTGTTCTAGGGTATATTTTCCACCCTGTAAAATTTTGCCGATTAGTGCGTCCATAATATGTCTAGGCGATCGCAGACCAGATAATATGGCTGATTATTGCACGTATAGTTAGCGATCGCCCGGATTCGATCCCCCTGTTTATTCCAAGGCTGCGATCGCTCTATCCCTGTATTGCTGAATCGATTAGAAACATTACTCATAATGTGTCCACATCCGCAAAATTTTTACCGTATTCTCAGACTCAATCACCTCATACACCAGACGATGCTGAATGTTGATTCGCCGTGAATAGAAACCTGCCAAATCTCCCACCAATTTTTCGTAGGGAGGCGGATTCTGAAACGGATTGGTTTGAATAATGTCGAGTAACGCTTGCGCTTTGTCTCGTAAATTGCTAAAAGCCAGCTTTTGGGCATCTTTTTGTGCCTGTTTGGTGTATACCAAATCCCAACTCACCACCGTAACTCCCGATCGCACTCCTCAATTGGTGTTGCCATTCCTTCCCGAATCGATTCCCGCATCCCCGGCACTGAGAGCAAATACAGTGTTTCCTGCACCGATGCCCAATCAGATTCAGATAATAACACTGCATTGCTAGTCTGTCCTGCGATCACGATCGGCTGATGCGACTGACTCACCGAATCTATTAACTGCTGCAATTGCTGTTTAGCTTCATTAATTGGGATCATAGTCTTTCATTCCTCTAAAATAGCTCGCTCTTTCTCGAATCGCCTGTCTTGTAGAATCACCGATCGACATTTTGAGCAACCATCATTGCATTTACTATGGGTAAAGATTCGATCTAATTCCCCAATTGTATCGAGTTCCGCTGCCTCTTCTGCCATGAGTTGATCTGCCTTCTTCTTCTCTAACAATTGTTCCATCCGGTGTTGGAGCGATTCGCTAAATTTGAACAACTTCCAGCGATCGACTTTTTCAATGCAGATTTCATGGATTAACGAGGAGGGTTTGTTCAGGATTGAAACCATGATTGGCTCCCAGATTAATTTTTTAGGTAATAAATAGATTGTACCGCAATTTCAGCGTCATGCCTGGTCTGAGGTTCGATCGCCAAAACCGCAGTATAATCCACTATTTCAAAAACGCCTTTCTCGGAACCCTCGCCAGTTGGTACGCGCCCCGACTGTCCAATAATTGATATTGATTTGGCTGCAATCCGAATTCCACAAATTTGTGGGGATATCCCAGCACCAGAATCGTCGGAGAAGTGTGGTTGTTCGATTCCTCAATGTAGTCTTTCGCCCCTCTGGGAAGTCGGTAGAAAGTCACCGGATCTTGCGTATAAAAAACTAGACTTGGTTTCCAGAAACCAATCATCATCAATTCTTCCCCCGGTAGTTTTTGTTGAACAACAACCTTCGATAACTCTCGAAGAGGTAACTGGCGGTTGATATCAACTAAATTGTAGGCCGGAGTCAAACCAAAAATGATAAATGCGACTAATCCGATGAAGTTGGCAACCAAAATCCAGCGTTGCTGACGTTTCCAGAGTAAAAGCGCGATCGCCATTGCCGCCGTTATCCAAATCGCACCGCCGACAATCAGCAATCCCGACTGTTGAAGTGCTTCGGGAAAATTGGGCATCGCTGGATCGTCTCCCAGCCAGTTGTAGCAGTAGAAAGTTGCTCCGGCTAGAATCAATAAAAATACAATATTAACAATGTATGTAACTAACAGCGACTTCGGTAGAGAATTCGCTTTTTTTTCTAACTTTATTCGTCTATTTTCGGGTTCTTTCCCTGCAATAATATCACCCCATAGCAGCGTTACCAAAATCGCGGCCGCTGGCAGTAAAGGCAATACATAACTAGGCAACTTTGTCACGGCTATCGTGAAAAAGCCGAAGATGCAGCCAAACCAAAATAAGGCAAATAAACTTAATTGAGCCGATCGCGGTTGACGACGCCAATAACTGCGCTGCCAAAAACGGGTACGGGCGATCGCCACTGGCAAATAAATCGACCAAGGCGCAAAACCAAGTAGCACTACCAAAAAGTAAAAGTACCAAGGCGCGGAGTGCTTGTTGACTACTTCAGTAAAACGCTGAAAATTGTGATAGCCGAAAAAGCTGTCAATATAAGTTTGACCATTGGCTAATGTTACCAGAATAAACCAAGGTAGGGCGATCGCCAGAATAATCAAGATTCCCGACACCGGACGCATTTCTCGCCAAAGTTGCCGAAAATTGCCCAAGTACAGCGTAAAGCTGCCAACAATCAGGGATGGGATGACAATTCCCACAGGCCCCTTAGCCAGAATTGCTAAAGCAATTAGTACATAAAAAGTCAGATACCACTTATTAGGAAATCGGGAAGCGGAAACGGTGGTAACTTCTGCTTTTTCTCTCTGTTCTTCTAGGGTGTAACCGAGGAAAAAGGCGAGGAGTGCCGAACACATACAGGCGCTCAACAGCATATCTGAAACGCCCGTCCTTCCCCAGGCAATAGTTTGAGGATTTAACGCAATTAAAGCAGCACCAATCCAAGGAGTAGAAAGAAAAAGTGGGGGAGTGAGAGATTTAGAAAATATGCCCTCGGACTTCTGGCTTGTCTCCGTGACATCCGTGACATCCGCTACAGAATCCGCTGCCGAACTTCCTTCTTCCTTCGATTTCGATCGCGATAGAGTATAGAATCCGAGGCAAGTAAGCCCGATCGCGCACAAAGCCGAGGGCAGACGCACAGCCCATTCATTAACGCCCAGAGTGCGGTAAGCCACCGCCATCAGCCAATAAATCAACGGCGGCTTGTCAAACCTGGTTTCGCCGTTGAAATATGGCGTGATGAAATCCCCTGTCACCGTCATTTGACGGGCGGCTTCGGCAAACAGCGGTTCGGTTTCGTCAACTAAACCGATGTTGCCAAGATTCCACAAAAAAGCTACTCCGGCGATCGCGCACAGCCACAACAGCGACATCAGCACAGGTGCGATCGTCTTCGATCGCTCCGCTAACGGGCGATTCCTAAACTCTGACAAATTTTTAATAACTTCTTTCACCCAGACTTCCTGCGATTTTAGATGACAAATTTTAACTCGCTTGACATACTCACGCCCGCTAAAGCAACGGTGATTCTTAAACTCGCATTTAAGATTTCCTGCTTCGTAGATTCTTGGCTAGACATTACTGCCCCCACCAGACCATCTCCACAGGCATTTTCTAATACGCCATGCCCTAGCGCATTTTCGACACCACGGTTTCGGATTACCTGCGCTGCGGCAACATCCCGATGGGTTTTATAACCGCATTTAGGACAGTTGTGTTCTCGCACAGACAACAGCTTTTTACCAGTATGGGAACCACAGTTAGGGCAGATTTGAGAGGTGTAATTTTTATCAACTTCAGCAACAAAAACATCCCTCTTCCAAGCTACCCACTTAAGAATGGCAACAAACTGCCCAAAAGAAGCATCTAGAGTGTGCTTCCCTAGCATTCCCTTTGCCCAAGATATAAAGTTAATATCCTCAATAAATATTGACTGAGCTTGGTCACACAGAGAATGGGCTAACTTAAACTGCCAATCTTTTCTAGTATCTGAAACCCGTTGGTGCAATCTAGCAATTCTTTGATTTAACTTATGACGATTGCTAGAGCCTTTTTTCTTATTCCTCAATCTACGTTGTAGCAATTTAAGCTCACGGTGTAGTTGGCTTAGGAATCGAGGTCTGGTTACAAGTTGACCATCAGAAGTAGCTAGGAATTTATCTAACCCTAAATCAATCCCCAAAGGATGCCCATGAAAAGGTACATCAGGAATTGACACATCCAGTTGCAAAGAAAGCATGATGAAGTAGCCGGAAGCTCTTCTAACAATCCTTGCTTGCTTAATCTCGAAACCCCTGGGAATATCTCTTGATTTCCTGAACTTCACCCACCCTAATTGGGGAAGCTTGATTTGGCTGTCTTTAACACAATCTTTTAGCATTTGAGGATACACAAAAGTGCGCATCCTGTATTTGTTTTTAAATCGAGGAAAGCCGAAGTTCTTTGATTTCATATCCAGAAACGCTCTGTCTAAAGTCCTTAAAACTTGCTGCAAGACTTGAGCATTAACTGATTTCAATCTTTCACTGATTTTCTTCGCTTCGGTTAAATACTTAGCTTGAACGTGGTAGTTAGGGTAAGGGGAGTCAGCAGGGAGGATATATTCTTTTTCTAGAGAGCAAGCATTAACTGGAGACTTACGAGATGAGAGCCAATCTTTTCGCTCTCTTAGGGCAAAATTCCAAACAGAGCGGCAAACATCCAAGGTATTTTCAATTACCTCTATCTGCTTTCCGTCTGGAATTAGCTTGTACTCGTAAGTTAGTGTTATCATTCCTCTAGTTTAACATAGTTCTACATCAAAGAGCGATCTGTGTAGAGAATGGAGTGGGCAATATGGAACGCTAGCAGCCTAAAGACTGCTGTTGCTTTTCATCCTCGGCTTAAAAGACCGGGTTCTCAAGCTAGGTTTTATAGAGAGTCTACCGAAAGATTCGCCCGATCGAACTTCGAGTTTCGATCGCACCCCCTTCAACTCACATCTTGCACCGTTCTCAATAAGCCTTTTATGAACAGGCTCTCCGGCCTGTTAAGCCAGAACAGTGCAAGATATCAGCTTCAACTCAAATCTGCCACCATTCTGAACCAAACCAAAATCTCCGCCCACAGCCAAGCATTCAAGGCTGTAAGATTAACTGCCATTCTCCGACTGCGCCCTTCCAAGCGGGCGAGGCTGTCTTCCCGGCGACGTAAGGCCCCCAGTAGCGGCGAGAACCATCCTGAGCAAAAACCACCAGAATGTCTCCCTGTCTGACTTGTAACTTGCCCTCCGGTAGCGATAGCATCAGTCCCTTGGTGCCGCCTTCCCCTGGTGCAAAATCCCAGTGCGCCGGTTTGCCGTAGGATTTCTCGGCTTGCGGTTTCGACAGCAGCGCTACTCGTACTGGGCGATCGCTCCGGTTGCTAACACGCAGACCGCCGACAGATGTGGCATTTGCAGGGATTGAGGAATTGCTTTCCTCTAGAGGTTCTGGGGTTGGTATTGAGTCGGGTTTGGGCTCGCTGGCGGTGTCTGTTGAAGCTCTAGCAACTCGCGGAACCGGGGGTATTGGGGGGAGTGCGGTGGCTGCCGATGGCAAATCCCTCGGCCCGTTTGCACCGTTGGAGATAGTGATTTCAAAACGTCCTAGAAACATTCCTGTCATTAGGACGATCGCCACTCCAGTTATCATTTGGTAAATTTTAAGTGTCATAAATTTTTATGCTTAAAGGATAGACAATACACCGTAGTTAGTCATCACCATCTTTAATGTATAACCCGGAGCCGCTGTGCCACAAGATAAAGCTACACTCAGTTACTCGATCGTATCGAGCGATCCTCGAAGAGAATCGCTCGATACCATCTTAGATGTTAAATTTTAGATTTTAAATCGCGACGGGAGTGCATCTCATCTTTGCAAATATATTCGTGCTCTCGCCGGTAGTGCACCCCGCGACGGACTAACCCTAGTCAAGAATTGCAGTTTTTCTCGATCGACATTTATGGGTGCATCTCACTTTTGCAAATATGTTAGTAGGAGCGAAGCATGACCTCCGTCAATATGGGATTATAACTAATAACTGATATGCAGTCATGCTTCGCCCTCTTCAAAAGTGAGATACACCCACATTTATTAACCGATCGGTATAATTTTTAAGTTATATGCAGAATACCCGAATTAACAGATTAATTGACCTTCTCGGTGAGCGATTCAGAGTCTGGCTGAGCAATCCTTGGAGGCGGATTTCACTTCTAGTAATTAGCCTGCTGTTCGGCACTTTTTTGGGAACAGCTATTTCGACGATCGCCGGACAATCGGCTACTTGGGATATTATCGTGGCTGGGATGTTGGTGTTGTTGACGGAGTTGGCTAACTGGTTGGTTTACCGTAGCCCGAGGCCTGTAGCCCGCTCTTTGTGGGTGGAGATGCTGAATGCTCTGAAAATTGGTCTGACTTACAATTTATTTGTGGAAGCTTTCAAACTGGGTTCTTAAAAAATTTTGAATCGGCGCGGGTTTAGGATTAAATATATGTCAGTTGCAAATAGTATTTGTACAAAATCTACCTCCGCCTCTAGAGTTTTGATCGTATAGCAACCGCCATATCCGTGAGGACATAAATAACTTCATGAATAGAGCCGACACCCATTATACAACCCTTCGACTTCGCTCAGGGCGAGCTGTCAACTGTCAACTGTCAACTGTCAACTGCTATATGGATCGATCGACAATAACACCTGTTGAAATTTTACACCGATGGCCAACTGGCGAATCCGAGCCAACTGGCGACTTCGATCGCCTGGTAAGCTGGGAACTTGCCGATGATGCACGATCGGGCGCTTTTGGCATTACTCCTGACAATGCAGCCGATGTTGTCCGCCGCAAAACCGATTTATTCTTTTCTGTTGTTGGCGAACTGCATACTTTCCCCCTAAAGTCAACAGTTTTTCTTGAAACACTGTGGAATCTTTGGCTGCCGCTGGCAATTCAATTATCGACAGAAAAACAAAGGTTAAACCGTCCTCTAATTCAAGGAATTTTAGGAGGACAAGGAACGGGAAAAACTACTTTATGCGAAGTTCTTAGGCTAATTTTGAAAAAATTGGGATATTCTACAATCAGTCTTTCTTTAGACGATCTTTATAAGACTTATGCCGATCGCCAACAACTCCAAAAAACAGACCCACGCTTAATTTGGCGCGGCCCCCCCGGCACTCACGATATTGACTTGGGAATCTCCGTTTTAGACAAGTTGCGCACTACTCCAACTCCCGAATTAGCAGCAGTTGACCATCCAAAAATAGAAATTCCCCGGTTTGATAAATCTGCCTACGGAGGTGCGGGAGATCGAAGTCAACCAGAACTGATTTCCGGTGCGGATATTGTACTGTTTGAAGGTTGGTTTGTCGGCGTGCATCCATCCGCTGATGCTCGATTGAACGAGTTTTTGGCTGCGGCGCCGTTTCCAATTGTCACGGATGCAGACTGTCAGTTTGCGTGCGATATGAATGCGAATCTGCACGACTATCTACCACTATGGAATCGATTAGATCGGTTGATGGTTTTGTATCCCCAAGATTATCGTATTTCTCAAGTGTGGCGCAATCAGGCGGAAGGGGAAATGATGGCTGCGGGGAAGTCGGGAATGTCAGAGTCCGAAATTAATCGGTTTGTTGAATATTTCTGGAAAGCGCTGCATCCTGAGTTATTTATCAAATCGATGGTTGAGGGCGATGCGGTGGACTTAGTAATTGAGATTTTGGTCGATCGCGCGATCGGCAAAATCTCTCGTCGGGCGATCGACTTAAAATCAAAAATTTAAGGACACAACAATGTCATGTCCTTACCATATTCCATTGATTTGATGCGCGAATTATAGGGCAATACGGTTTACTTAAGGCAGATCCCCCCTAACCCCCCTTAATAAGGGGGGGATAAGAATGCTCTCAAAGTCCCCCGACTATCCGGGGGATTTAGGGGGATCTCCGGGTATAAATAGTGTTAAGTAAACCGTATTGAATTATAGGGGTAAGGTGCGCAGTGCGCACCCTACAAGAAGTTCTGCGTCGAGGATTTAGAATTGCTAAATTAACGACCGGGAGTGCCAAGTTCGATCGCCTTTTGCACCAAATCATCGGTAACATTCCCCGGTGTACCTGCGGGGTTAATTTCCTTAGCCATCGACAGAAAATCAGCCGGGTTGCCGCTTGCATCAGCCGGCATTGGAATTTCTTGAGGAGCGGGAATTTCAAACTTAGGTGCAGTTGCAGCCGCAGCAGCTTCGGCGCCGGCACTCGTGCGATCGATTTCACTAACACTGAATTCTTTTGAAGCTTCGTAGTCTGCCGATACATCCACCTTTGGCAACTTTTGTGCTCCAGCTTCCACGCTTTCAGTTATCTGAGCAGCGTCAAAGGTTTGAGTATTATTTGATTCTGTATTTATTTCAGACATAGCCGACTCCTTGCAAGTTTTATTTAACAATTCATTCTATCAATAGTTACTTAAATTCCCGGCTTTTTCATCTACCCGCAGATGTATCGTTGGCTTCTATCTCAAGGATGATTTATTCTTGAGTTGCGTTTACAAATCATACCATTTTACAGCAAAAATGTAACGGTAAGCAAGCTCAAAACCCATACACAACAAGTCATTTTCAAATTTTAAATCTAAAATCTAAAATCTAAAATCTAAAATCGTATTACCTCTAGGGGATGGTGACTTGCACCTGCAAATGTTGATATTTGTATATTCTGGAAGCATTTTAAGGAATTTATTTATGAACTCACCCGCCGCCACCAATTCTCACGCTCTCTCCAACGACACTCAAAACATCGTTGAGACAATCAACGGGTTGGGTACAGACGAAAAACTGGCGCTACTCTACTTTATCTATGAAA
Organism: Oscillatoriales cyanobacterium PMM_0080; assembly: GCA_949127775.1. GTDB lineage: Bacteria > Cyanobacteriota > Cyanobacteriia > Cyanobacteriales > Microcoleaceae > Microcoleus. Next base: position 1,527 of record CASBQF010000035.1, on the reverse strand, counting down.
AAATGGGAGAGTCTATTACACCAGCCGCTCCCACCGCCGCCGAACCAGAATTAGCTCCCGTGCTGCTAAATGATTTTTACCACCTTTCCGATGACGAACAACTGAATATAATGCGAGCTATTGTCAACCGCTCCGATACGCCATATTCTCACGCTTACGGAGCTTTAACTGCTAACAATCAGTTGGTGGTTTGGTATGCTTGGGGTATTGGCATGGGGGAGAAAATTGTCGATATCCCCGAAGGATATGAGGCAACAGAGGCTGTCAATGGCGTGTTGGGTCAAATTGAAAGTCTGGAGTTTGAAAAGCAAATTTCGGTGCTGCGCGACGTAGCGAATAATATGGGTTACACGGATGTCAAACCAATAGCTACTCAGGCTCAAGTAGGAAAAACTTCTAGTCTTTAGGAAATAAGACGGGGCGGTTGAAACCGCTCCTACAGGAACTAAAGTTAGGACTTATATCAATTCCGGTGGCATCGGAATTGATATTACCCGAAATCAGGACACGGCAGTGCCGTGTCCGCCCGATTAATTGTAGAGACACTGATATCCATTCCGATTACACCAAAATTGTAGAGGAGACGGCAGTGCCGTGTCCCTACGCCCGATTAATTGTAGGGAAACGGCACTGCCGTGTCCTCTATATCATTCCGGCGCAGCCGGAATTGATATTACGAAAAAACCAATTTGACGCCCTACTCATAGCGTAAGGTGCGCCGAAGATCACCCTACTGACCTCCGTTACAAAATCCGTGACATAATCCGTTACCGCACTTTTTTTCTTAATATCTATCACAAATCTTTGCAGTCAGGAATTGAGTTTTTTAGGCTTGATTTTTTTCGGGAATTCGATCCGAAATGTCGAACCTTTTTCGAGTTGACTTTCGACCGTAATTGTGCCGTTCATCATCTCGACTAAATAGGCACTAATCGCTAGTCCTAAACCGGTTCCTGGATATTGGCGCGTTGTGGTTTGGTCGGCTTGGCGGAATTTGTCGAAAACGTGGGGTAGCTCGGTTTCAGAGATGCCGATTCCAGTATCCCGAACGGCGATCGTCAGTCGATCGCCATTCAACTCCCGCACCTCAATGCAAATGCTGCCTTGATGCGTGAATTTAACCGCGTTGGAAATCAGATTGACCAAAACTTGCCGCAGGCGCAACTTGTCATTAACCACAAACCGCTTCTGCAAGCACGCGCTGACAGACAATACCACATTCTTGTCGGTGGCTTGATTTCCGAATTCCCGGGCGGCATCCATTACTAACTCCGCTAAATCAAATTCTTTAGTTTCTAATTCTGTACGGCCGCTCTCGATTTTGGAGAGATCAAGGATATCATTAATCAGCACTAGCAGGTTTTTGCCGTTATTTAAAATCCGCCCCACCATGTCTGTTTGCTGGACACTCAGCAGTTGTTTGTGCTGGCGCAGCAGCAATTGGGAAAAGCCGATAATCGCATTCATCGGAGTTCGCAATTCGTGGGACATCGTGGCCAAAAATTCGGATTTTAACTTTGCTGCTTC
>CASBQF010000034.1 GCA_949127775.1 Oscillatoriales cyanobacterium PMM_0080 | reverse complement strand
CCTCCTAATTTGGCTATTTCGGGGATTGTGATGAAAAATGACTCTTTGGATCTGGTCAAAAGCCTTAGCCCTAGTGCGATGGATCAGATCATGCTATATCTGGCGTTTAGCGCCATGAGAACCAGTGGACACAGGCACGGGGCGTTTCTAGACGCTGCTGCAACAGCGGCTAAATGTGCCATTTATATGACTTACCTGGAGCAGGACAACAACCTGCGGATGACCGGGCACTTACATCACATTGAGCCTAAACGGGTGAAGGTGATTGTTGAGGAAGTTCGGGAAGCCCTGACTACGGGAAAATTGCTAAAAATGCTGGGTTCCCAAGAACCTAAATATTTGATTCAGTTTCCTTATGTTTGGCTGGAACAGTATGCTTGGGTTCCGGGACGCCCTCGCATTCCTGGAAACAGCTTGAGTGGGGATGAAAAAAAATATCTCGAAGGCAAAGTTCCTCCAAATCCGCCTGACGCTCAACTGATCAATTCTTTTCAGTTTATGGAGTTGATTGAGTTTCTGCACAGGCGATCGCAAGAAGATATGCACCCAGAAAGGCGAATGCCTTTGAGTGAAGCTCTAGCAGAACATATCAAGCGCCGATTGATTTATTCGGGAACAGTGACTCGTATTGATTCTCCTTGGGGAATGCCTTTTTATGCCCTCGTGCGCGCTACTTACTCTCCGGCAGAGGAAGAAGAGCGGACATTTACTATGGTGGAAGATACGGCTAGATATTTCCGGCTCATGAAGGATTGGGCAGAAAAAAAACCTAAAGTGATGCGAGTTATGGAAACTTTGGATGTCCCCCCGGAACGACTCGACCAAGCTGTTGAGGAATTAGATGAAATTATTCGTAATTGGGCCGATCGCTATCACAAGCGGGGTGAACCAACGATGATTGTACAAATGGTTTTTGGGCCGGAAGAGGCTTAGCTATTAGTCATTAGTCATTAGTCATTAGTTGATTGCTTAAGACTAATGACTGATGATTATTGTTGACCAAGCTAAGCGAAAAAAGTTGTCCAGACTGAGGCTAAGACGATCGCCGCGATCGCTCCAATCAGTGTATTAAAAAAATTCACTACCTCGTTCGTGAGCCACTCAAACTTTGATTGAATAGTCGCACCAATCACGCTCTCGATATTCGTGGCAATAAAAGCTGCAACAACACAAAAAATAATTCCTGTCAAGTCAATTAAACCAACCGCCGAACTCACAAGCGCCATCAGAATAGAGCCGACAATACCTGCGATCGTGCCTTCCAAACTTACCGCCCCTTCCGTACCCCTAGGTACAGGCCCCAAGGTAGTAATCAAAAACGTCCTCGAACCGTAAGCTTTGCCGATTTCGCTAGCGCAAGTATCCGAAAGTTTGGTACAAAAACTAGCTGCATAACCCAGCAATAACAGGGAAATCAAATCTTGTGGCACAGGCATCTTACCTGTCTCTCCTAAAATAGACAATGCCAAAACTCCCACAGCACAAAAAGTAGCGGTTAAAGCAGAACCCCAAACATTTTCCGGGCCGCGCGTACCCGATCGCTTTTCAGCTATCCCTTCTGCCTCTTTTTGCGCTTTACCGATGCGAGTAACTCCCGATCCGACGAGAAAATAGAACATCACCACAGCATAGCCTTGCCATCCCAAACAGCCCCAGACGATCACACCCAGCAGCCAGCCGTGAAATTGTCCAGCGTCCGTCAGCAATTTTTTGGGAATAATAACGGCGATCGCCAGTAAAATTGTATTCAGGGCGATCGCCACCAACCAAGGATTAGACCAAGACAAATAATTAAAAAACAATTCAGAATCCTGCATTAGCGTCTCCTTGACATCCACCCCGCCCTAAAGGAGCGGGGATTCCCAATCGTCACCGATTAGGTTTCTGCTTCATCGCAACCGCTTCCACCCTTAAAGAGATTTGGTCTTATGTTCGCTCGACAGACCAACCCCGCAAGCCCTGCGGTTTTTATGTGTCGAATACCAAACGGAATTCTTCGTATTTTTGATTCTAGGGATGTTTACCATTGCCCTATCCTCTTTTCCCGGTCTACCGATTTTGCGGTCGGTCGCCAGCACAAGGCTGAACTTCGCACGCACAAGGCTGTTTGATCCATCGTCTCGGGTGGGTCGTTGACCAATTACACTTTAACACAAAGCCGGCCACTGAAGGACGGGGTTTCTACCCAATTTCTCCATGAACCAAATCTTATTTCATCTTGCCTTTCCCGTCAGCAATATTGACCAAACAAAAGCCTTCTACGTGAACGGACTCGGCTGCAAATTGGGTCGCGAATCCCCAAATTCGGCGATTATGGGCTTGTGTGGACATCAAATAGTCGCCCACCTTAGCCACGAACCTTTGACACCCCAGCGAGGCATCTATCCCCGGCATTTTGGATTAGTTTTCACGAACGAAGCCGATTGGGAAGGATTGTTAGAAAAGGCACAACAAAATAATTTGAACTTCTATCAAGAAGCAAGACGGCGATTTGTCGGTTTACCTACAGAACACCGTACTTTCTTCCTAGAAGATCCCTCTCATAATATACTGGAATTCAAGTATTACTGTGAAGCCGAGGCAATTTTTGGGCTGAGCGAATATGCTGAAGTGGGCGATGCTGTTTGATTATTTTGGAATAATTTAACCGCAGAGAACGCAGAGAACGCAGAGGAAGAGAAGAGAGAAGCAACCTATTTATCCATATTTAAAGGTTCTGAAAGTGCTTCAGCAACTGCGTTTAAACTACTAGAATCTCTCGCCATCATAGCGTGGGCAAATACTGACAACTTCACATCTTTTGCTGCGGATATTTGGGAACTAGAAGCAGGCACAATGATGAAATCCCAAGCTGTCCAAAGAGAAGTAAAGTTAAGCTTTTTCAACACACTAGCATCTCGATTCAAATCTTCCAAAAAAATACTGCCGGGACGCATTTGAATACAGCCTTTTCCCCACAAAGTGTAAGCCGTCCAAGTACCGCTGTGAGGAGAAGATATCGCAATAAATCGCTGCACTCGGTTAATTCCGCCTAGCCTTTGCAGATAGTAGCGAGTAACCAAACCACCCATACTCAATCCTACTATATCTAAAGGCTGTTTTGGGTCGAAGTTTATGTCTATATAATCTGCCATTTGTTGGGCTAATTCTTCCAAGCTGGCGTTACCCCAATTTGGTGCGAGGTTAAGGCTATATACTGACCATCCCAGTTGGGTGAGATGGTTGGACATTTTATTGAAAACCTCTGATTTTCTGAAGATGCCATGAATCAATAAGACTGGATTACGGCTGCAAGTTCTATTCATTTTTAACGGGAATTCTATTTTTAATAGGTGCTTTTAGTTCTGTTACTAATGCGTTAATACTTTGAGTATCTGTCACCATTTGGCGGTGCAACCAAACATTGAGTTTAACTTCTTTCCCTACGGGCATTTGAGAGCTATTCGACGGTAAAATCATTACGTCAAATGGCGTCCACATTGATGTAAAGTTGATTTGTTTGAGTATGGTGACATCTCGATCTAAATCTTGCAGAAAACTGCTATGAGAACGCATATCTAGATATCCAGGTAAGGGTAGAGAATAGGCGGTGAGTGTGCCTTTGTGAGGGGAAGATATGGTGATAAAACGCTGTACCCGGTTAATCCCTCCGAGGCGTTGGACGTAGTAGCGGCTGACGAGTCCGCCCATGCTGTAGCCTACTATGTCGATCGACTGTTCTGGATGAAAAGTTTCAGAGATATAATCTGCGAGTTGCTGCGCCAGTGATGCGAGACTGAGGCTACCGTCGTTAGGCGTGAGGTTGAGGCTGTGTACACACCATCCTAGTTGGGTGAGGCGCGAGGACATTTCGCTGAAAATAATCTTTGTGTCCCAGATACCGTGTATTAGTATGACTGGATTGCGATCGAGCTTGGTGTTCATTTTACTTAACAATTGCTGGCCGATTACAGCATAAGCCAGTCCCTCCATGAGTTTGAACCCTAGTGGGACAGATGGCGAATCGGATCTATTTGTCGATCGACAATTAGTGGAAATTGTTAACAAATTCTGAGATACTTTGTAAATAAGTGCAAAGCAAGCCGAGTATTTATACTTATAATTTAGTTTGATGAGGTAGCTTAGGCACTGCTAAATGTAAATTTTGATGAAGAAATGTAGACAAAAGTTGCCTTAGCTCGTAGTCTAACCTTGTTGACAAACTTGTACAAATTTCTCTAAAAAAACAAAAGGAGTAAATCTAATGTTTGGTTTTATCAAAAACTTCTTCGGCGGTATTTTCGGATTTCTCGGCGGATTGCTTGGCTTTAAAAAGTCTGAATATTTCCTAGATTTGGGCGAATCTTCGGGGAAGGAGTCGGCTATGGTTGCGCCTACCAAGGTTGAACAGGTTGTGGCGACACCAGCAAAAATTGAGCCTGTCAAGTCTGAGAAGTCTGAACCGGCGAAAAAGGCTAAGGTAGAAAAAAAGTCCAAGAAAGAAAAAGAATCAGTTGCGATTCCTGCTAATACTGCGGAACCTACAAAAGTAGCAGTGGCAGCAGAAACCAACGGCAAAGCGCCGACTCAAGCTGAACCGAATAGGACTTTTGCTCCTGACAATTTAATGCCTATACCAACTGGAACTCGTCGCACTCCTGGCCCTAGTATGAATGGTTTTCGCGATATGGCTCGCCAAGTGAAAACAAAGTAGAAATTTGGGAATTGGTAATAGGGAATTGGACATTAGATAATTCCAAATGGTGGGGTTGAAAATTCAAAAATGGCATTGCTCATTTTAAATTTTTAACTCTTTTTTTATCCCCTATTTCCTTGATTTCTGAGAAAGGCTAATCCGCTGTATAGCTGAAAAGCTGAGTCCCAAGGGCTTTCGGATTTGCGATCGACTTCCACGTGAGACTCGATATTACTCAGCATATTAGTGTAATCGAGAACAGTATCGGCAAACAGATTAAACTCAGACCAAACTGTAACATCAAGCTGTTGGTCAAATATTTCTAGTAAGTGATTCCAGTTAATTCTGGTGGTACTTTGAGGGATTTGTTGAGAGTTTTGGGGACGAGATTTTGTTTCATTGGGATTGCCTGAAACAGAGATATCTGTTGAAGATTTAGTGAAATCAACGCCTTGTTTAAATTCGTAACTTTGGTCGCAAATACGCAGAATGCAGTTGCGACTGGGAATATGTAAATCGCAGATTTGAGCATAATCATGGGTAATTTCTTTGTGGCGAAACTCCTCATTTCTGCGGTTAGGCGAGTAATCCATGATATCCATAAACATAGGCACTAAACCTTCTACTCTTTGGCTGATTTCTGACCAATTAAATTCAATAGAACCGAGTCTATTTAGGTTGTCTTTACAAATGACGGATGGGGAAGAAAGAGACTGAAAGTGTTGCACTCGAAAGATTTGGATTTTTTGAATATCGGCTAGAGTTCCCCAGAATATGGGAATTCCGGCGTTGACAAGTTCTTCGCCGTAAATTTGGATTTCGGCGATCGGGCCAGTTTTGTAGAGTCTCCAGCCGCGGCTTTGAACTTGCATCCGAGTTGTATAAATGTCTGTTTTGAAGACTCTGCTGATATTTTGGATGGCTGCGGGTTTGTCTTCGGGGCTGACTGCTTCAAGAATCAAAAGTGCTGGTTCGAGGTTGCTGGGGTCGTTTTTGGCTGTTTCTATGGCTTGTTTGCGTCTGTCTTGTGCTGCGGTTTCAATGCGTTGAATCCCTTGACGGGCTTGGGAGACTATTTTGGGGTTGGTGATGTCGCGGAGTATTTGTTTGTAGGATGTTTCCGCTTTTTCTGGTTTATTGGTGAGCTCGTAGTATCGGCCAATATAGTATTGCACCCAGGGATTTTCGGGTGATTCTGTTTGCAGTTGTTTGATGAGTTTGGCTGCTTGCTGGTATTCTTTGCCGTCTAGGGCAGCAGCTATTTGGTGGATGTCTGTCATGGCGGTTGGGGGGAATAACGTTGTTTCTATATTGGCTGATGTTTGGTTGGTTCCGCCACTGTTAACAGTTGACAGTTGACAGTTGACAGTTGACAGCGAAGTTTTTAGGCAGGGGATTTAAGCCCCTGCCTAAAAACAATCCACCTAAAGGTGGAGGCTTAAATCCCCTGTGCTTTGGTTAACAACTTTCGCTCTTGTGTTAACTTATTAGATGTGATATGTAAGTATGACAATAATTTAAAAAATACGTGTCAAAATTGTACGCAAAATGAACCCTGATATCTGGAGAGAAACAATGGTGGAACAAAAGGTAACTTATACCATTTTTCTAAAGATCAGATAGAGATGGAGGACGACAAGACATGGTAATTTATCCACTTTCCCTGTTTGGCAAGTCTGTCATAACTTTAAAAAAATGGTATTACACGCTTGAAATCAAAGGTAAGTTTATTATTGTTGAAAATGTTCCTGCTAGAGTGTGCTTGGAAACGGGAGAGCGTTTTTTTTCGCCTGAGACTGTGGAACAGTTGCAGAAGATGATTTGGGAAGATAGAAAGCCGACTAGGGTGATTCAAAAACCTGTTTTTGAGTTTGCTTAGCGGTTGGTTTCTATAGGGATGTGACTTTTGGGCGATCGGGATTGCTCAAATCTAAACGATAATTTATCGTTGTTGCACCTGGGCCGTTTCCGTTTCTAACTGCAATGATAAAGGCAGTTTTGTTGTTTGGATCTCCGACTATTTTATCAATAAATTGTCTTTGTATTTTTTCTGCATTTAAAACTTTTGGTTGACTAAAATTGGGTTTTGAAATACAGAAAATAACGGCTCCATCTTGATAGCGACCTGCGTAAAATAAATATTTTTGACCGTTAGCTGTAAATTCGTTTGTGTTAAAGATCGTGAATTTGTCAACTTGCAGTTGTTGGTTTCGGCGGCAATCCTTATCAATGTAGATTTCATTGGCTGCTGATGGCTGTCGCTGAGCGAAAACTGCTGGGATGCTGGTGGCTAGGATTGCTGTGATGATGGTGATGGTGATCGGCGATCGCATTTTCATGAATTACGCTCTGGTTTTTTGATTGTATTTTAACCGCAGATGCCCGCAAATTAACGCGATCGAGACTTGCTATATTCGTTAGCGAAGCCCTCGAAGAGGATCGCCCTTTTTCATCTTTCCTTACTGATGTTATACCGATTATTGCCAAAAGTGCGATCCTCGAAGAGGGCTTCGCTAACGACCAAAAGAATGATCGACTTTTTCTCAACTCTATTTTCATTACCCTCAACCTACCTATTTTATGAATTTTTGGTGATTTTGCGATCGTAACTTACGCATCAAAACCCAAGAAACCGGGTTTTTTGCCTTGGCTGTCGGCTCTCACCAGGTATTCTCGTAAAAAACCCGGTTTCTGACTACCCGTTCGTGCGTCCAGGACTATGATATCAACACTTCTCAAAAGCCGTGCCAACTAAGGATAAAGCCACAATCGGCGCAGTCACCGCCCTGAGAATTCTACTCCCCAAAGAAACAGGCTCAAAACCAAACTCGATCGCCCTTTTCACCTCACCATCCGTCCATCCACCCTCCGGCCCAATAGCAATCGCGATCGATAATTCTCCCCTAGGGGGCGGGCACGGGGGTTCTAAACCAATCAAACAATCCCACAAATGCCGATTATCCCCGCGAGCCACACAAATAAATCGATGTTTTTGACCGCAATCTTTGACAGCCAAATCAAACGAAATAGGCTCAAAAATAGTCGGCACAAACTGACGTTCTGACTGTTCTGCCGCCTCCGCAGCAATTCGCTTCCATCGATCGACCTTTTGACCACTTGGTTTCAGCAAAGTGCGATCGCTCGTCACCGGCCAAATCCTGGCCACACCCAACTCCGTCGCCTGTCTGACAACCTCGTCAAACCCGTTTCCCTTGGGCAAAGCAGCCATCAAAGTCACCTCGACGGCAAGCTCCCTGTTAACCACGATTTCTTCTGTTATCGACGCAATCAAACCTGTTTCCTGGGCTTCTAGGACTGCTAACCACCAATGTCCTCGCCCGTCCATTGCAATAAATTTATCGCCCTGATTTAGTCGCAACACGCGATGTAAATAATGCTGTTGTTCGTTGGTTAAGTTGATTGATTTGTTGCAAATTTGATCTGCGTTAACTGCTAATCTTTGTAATTGGGGCATTTAATTTGGGATTATTCGTTTTTCTATTAGATTTTTTTTCTTTAACCGCAGAGAGCGCAGAGAGCGCAGAGGAAGAGAGGAAGAGAGGAAGAGAGGAGATAGACTGTTTACCCGATTTATTTCTTAGTCCGCGGAGGCGGACATCGTTTGTATAGAAGCGATTTCAATCGCCGTTTTATCTTCGTTTGTATAGAAGCGATTTCAATCGCCCTTTTTATCTAAAAACAAACCAATTTAGACACAATAAAGGCAAAGCATTTACAACCGGAATTACTTGACAAATTCAAGGTTTTTTCTGCAAATGCTTTGCCTTTATATTAAATTTGTGTGAGGTCTATTTGATGCGAACAAAAAGTTGAAAATCGGCTTATGCTTCCTCCTTAATTTTGTTCAAATAAGTGGAAATTGCCTCTGTAGCTAGCTGTGTGATTGGCTTGCCTTGACGGGCGGCTTCTTCTTTTAGCTCGTTGTAGATTTCATCGCGGACGCTAATTCGGCGGCGGACTTTGCCAGGAGTGGCTGTCTCATTTTCGTCATCGTTACTGGATGTAACTTCTAATTCATTAATCTCAGTTGTCATCGAGTCAGCAGATTGGTAATTGGTTACAAATTGACGGATAGATTCTAACCCGACGCGATCGCAAAAATCGCCAAAACTCTCACTTAGTTGCCGTTTTTGCTTAAAATAAACAAAAATTGGCTCTAGAAAAGCTTCAAAATCATTGACGTGCAGCTTTTCTTCAATCGGTTTTGCCAGCCGCGTTTGAGCAGGAGAACCACCTAGCCAAATCTGGTAAGATTCCGGCGCACTCCCGACAAACCCCAATTCTGCCATGTAAGGGCGGGCGCACCCATTGGGGCAACCCGTCATCCGCACTACAAAATTTTCGTCTTTTAAGCCAACTTTCGTCAAAAGCACCCTAATTCGTTCTAGGATACTCGGAATTACGCGCTCTGACTCAGTAACTGCGAGCCCGCAAGTCGGCATTGCCGGACAAGCCATAGCATAGCGGACTAAGGGATCGATCGCAGTTTCGCCCTGAATCCCACACCGCGCCAGAATTCCCTGAATTTCTTGTTTGATTTTTGGTGAAATATCGTAAATCAGTATGTTTTGGTGCGGTGTCACCAACATCGGCAAGTTGTGTTTCTGGACGATTTCCCGCAAAGCCGTTTTTAGCTGGAACGAACCTTCATCCTTAACGCGGCCATTTTCTACAGAAATGCCCACAAACAGTTGGCCGTCGCCTTGTTCGTGCCACCCCAAGAAGTCGATATACTTCCATTCTGGCAACGGTTTAAATGCTTCTAGCGGTTTGCGAAAATATTCGGCTACTTTTTCCTTGAACCACTGTACGCCTTTGTCATTGATCAGATATTTTAAGCGGGCGTGTCTTCTGTCTGTGCGATCGCCATAATCTCTCTGAGTTGCTACAATTGCCTTGACGAGATCATAAACATCATCCTTGGCAACATAGCAAATCTCATCGGCAATCCGTGCAAAAGTCTCTTCCTTATTGTGAGTGCGGCCCAAACCGCCACCAGCAAACACGTTAAAACCTTCCAATTCCCCAGCTTCATTGGTAAATACCACTAAGCTCAAATCTTGAGAGTACAAATCAACCGAATTGTCTCCCGGTACTGTCACGGAACATTTGAACTTCCGCGGCATATAATGCTGGCCGTAAATCGGTTCTTGCTGATCGTCAAATGTTGTACCATTACCATTTGAGACTCTTGCAGCCTTGACAGCGGGATCTTCCTCAGCACTAATCGCCTTTTCGCCATCCAGCCAAATCTCGTAATAACCCCCCGTTTGCGGTGTCAGCAAATCGGCGACATTATTGGCGTATTTCAGCGCATACTCGTATTCTGGACGATTTTTGTACGGTGCTGGCGGTGCCATGACGTTGCGGTTCAAGTCGCCGCAAGCCCCCAAGGTTGACCCCATATTTTTAATAATTGAGGAAAACACTGCTTTAAGATTTTTCTTCAGTACCCCGTGCAGTTGGAAGCCTTGGCGTGTTGTAACGCGAAGGGTGTGGTTGCCGTATTCTTCCGATAGCTTGTCTAAGGCTAGGTATAATTGCGGGGGAACGAAACCGCCGGGATTGCGGGTACGCAGCATGAACTGATAGTCTTTTTCTTGACCTTTAACTCGATTGTCGCGGTTGTCTTGCTGGTACGAGCCGTGAAATTTGAGAATCTGAATCCCGTCTTCTGTGAAGTGGGTAGTTTCTTGTAACAGTTCAGTCGCAACGGGTTCTCGTAAATAGTTGCTGCGCTCTTTGAGGCCTTCTGATTTAGATGGCTTGCGCGCAACAGGCGTCGAAATGGAAGATGTAGTCATGGGAATGTGCAGTGTCCGTTATAATTAGATTAAGGATCGGTCTGATATTTCTTGACAATTTTACAGTTGACAAACTTTAGACTTGACAAGTTTCCTCAGAAGTGCTCTGTTGGATTTGTTGACAACTCGGTTAACAACTAAGTTAATAACGGTAATCCGATAGGAATTCTGACGGTCTTTAATTGTAACACGATCGCTCTTGGGACTTCGAGCCCTAAATAAGACTGTATAGTTCGATCGGCTAATTGCACGAAACTTTAGAAATACTTAATCTCAACATCTGAAACTATGTCACTGTATGACGAAGACACATTCGTAGTGTTAGAAACAAACCAGCCAGAGCAGTTTTTGACTGTGGCGGAACTCTTAGAAAAGCTGCAAGCAGTCTTAGCTGACGAACACGAAGATTTGCCGCAAGATGTGGATAAAATAGTTGGCGTGGCAGCTCAAGCTAAGTATTTAATTGATACTTATTGTGAATTAGATGTCGGGCCTGGAAAATTTTTGCAGTGGTACGCAGTCCGATTGGAAAAGTAATTTTTTTTGGGCATTGGGCATCGGGAATCGGGAATTGTTAGCAGTTAACTGTCAACAATTCTTCAATCCAAAATCCAAAATCCAAAATCGGTTAATCTTCTAACTGTTGCACAGATGATACTACTTCAACTGCGGTAACATCGATCGTACCGGGCGGAGTCAAGCGAACAAAACGACCTTGTTCTACCTTCAGAGGTTCACCGCAGTTGGCACATTGATGCTGGGTTTGATTTAAAGCTGTAAGTTGATATTGACAAACTGGACAATTGCCTTCAACTAAGTTCCGTTTCAGCCACCACTGGAATGCGAAAACTGCAATTACAGGCGTTACCAACAAGAAACCTACTAAAATAAAAATTGATTTAACTATCCAACCCAAACCCAGTGATGCCAACAGCCATGCAATACCTAGCAGTACCAGCCAATTGCTAATAGCGGGTAGCTTGAAAGAAATTTTAGATGGGCCTTGGTTCACAGTGTTCTCCTTGGTTGTCTTTGCAGGTAAGTATGGTAAGATCCTACTAAGAATTTTAGGTGACTGTGGGAGCTAACATTCCCATTGTACATGGCGAAACCACTATTTATGTTATGGGTTCATCTGGTGGAAGTATGTTTAAAATCCCTGCTACAGATTGACGAAGAGATTCAAAACTAAACACTGCGAGGGTTTGTTCCCTCAAGAAGTTGCGATCGCACCTTATATCCTTTCCTCGCAGGATTTCCACACAAGCAACCGCTACTGCTTCGGAGTTTCGGTAGGGAACTCGCCATCCTAGTTTACCATCTTGCAGCGGATCTGCAGATCCGTCCGAGTCTCCAGCAAGTACCGGTAATCCACAAGCCAGCGCTTCCAAATAAACTATCCCAAACCCTTCTTGAGAAGGCATCACATAGGCATCAGCAAGGCGATAATGTGAGGCTAAATTTTCTGTCGCTACAAAACCCGCAAATACTACTTTTTCGGCAACTCCCAAATCTGTCGCGAGTTGCACTAATCTAGGTAGGTCATCTCCTCTGCCAATAACTAAGTATTTCACATTCGGGAAAGTTTTGGCTATTTGTGGCAAAGCTTGAATTGTGACATCGATGCCTTTGTAAATATCAGTCGATCGCAATCTGGCCACAGTCATCAATATCTTAGCACCAATCAGATTGTATTTTACCAATAAATCCTCAGATTTGGGGGCGATTGTAAATATATTTTCATTGACAATACAAGGCACTATCTGGAATTTTGCCGGATTTAATTGATTATTGCAGCAAGTGCGATCGCGCGTATACCTGCTAATAGTCCAAATACTATCAGCTTGGCTCATCGCTATTTGATATTTGGGCCCAAGTGTTTCCCAAACTTCCTTGCCATAAGTTAAAATCGTGTAGGGAATACCTAAAGGTTCGCACAAAGTTTGAATCAGCGGTGCGAGGTTAATGTGACCGCAGAAAACTCGTTCAGGTCGTTTTCGGACTAAGTTAATTAGTATTTTCGCTGCAAAATTCAGACGGCCAAACCAAACCGGATCAGTTTTGAGGTAATGAAATCTGAGATTTTGGGACTCGAAGGGATTTTGACAGTCTGGGGAATCTCGCAATAGTAAGACTTCGGCTTGTGGCGGAGAGTCCTTTCCTGCGGTAACAGACAGGTAAGCTTTCAGGATGTCTTTGACGTAGGATTGAATTCCACCTTCGCTGGAGAATATTTCTAGGAAGCAGAATAGATAATTTGGCGATCGCATCTTCTATTATAGTCCTGGACACATCACCCAAGAAACCGGGTTTTTTACCAGAAATACTGCATCATAGCCTTTTATTCAAGTAAAAAACCCGGTTTCTGCCGATCGGACTATTTTATTGTCATCTGTGCACATAGACACAAAAAACCCGGCCATCGCTGGCTGGGGTAAAAAATTATCAGGGTGCATCTACTAATGTTTGTACTATAGCACAGTTTTATGGGGTGTCACCCTTCATTGGTGTTACCCAACAGATATTTCAATCCAAATAACTTATGATTGAGCATATTAATGATTAACAAATCTTTTCTATCTAATTTTTTGCCCCCAATCACCTATAATGCAAGATTTAGAATAAATCCGTGCTAGACCTCAAATTAATCCGAGAAAACCCGCAAGCCGTACAGGAAAGCCTCAGCCTGCGCGGAGGAAACTATGAAATCGAGCCAATCCTGCAACTAGACAAACAGCAGCGGGAATTGGAAGGAAAGCGATCGCAACTACAAGCCCGCAGCAACGAAATTGCCAAACTCATCGGGCAAAAAAGGAAAGCGGGCTTATCCCTCGAATCTCCCGAAGTTCACCAATTGCAAGCAGAAGGCAATGCAGTCGGCACCGAATCCAACGAATTGCAAGCACAAGAAAAAGAGTTAAAAGCTCAAATAGAAGCCTTATTATTGCCATTGCCGAACTTGCCAGATAAGTCAAGCCCGATCGGCAAAAATGAAGACGACAACATCCTAATCAGGCAATGGGGAGACGAATACATTCCCCAAAATCCTGATATTTTACCTCACTGGGAAATCGGCGAAAAATTAGGAATTCTCAATTTTGAACGCGCTGTTAAAATCTCTAAAGCTCGGTTTGTTACATTAGTTGGCGCAGGTGCAGCCCTGGAAAGAGCAATTATTCAATTCATGCTCAACCGCCATATAAAAGCAGGTTATGTAGAAGTAATTCCCCCACTTTTAGTCAATACTGAATCTCTCACAGCAACAGGTCAATTGCCAAAATTTGCCGAAGAAAGTTTTAAATGCGAACAGGATGATTTGTGGCTGATTCCTACTTCCGAAGTTCCGGTTGTCAATCTGTATCGAGGTGAAATATTGACAGCCGAACAGTTGCCAATTTATCACTGTTCCTTTACTCCTTGTTTTCGGCGCGAAGCTGGTAGTTACGGCAAAGATACCAGGGGATTGATTCGATTGCACCAATTTAATAAGGTGGAATTGGTGAAACTTGTGCATCCGAGTACCTCCCAGGAGGAACACGAAAAGCTCGTGCAAGATGCCGAGGGAGTTTTGCAGGCGCTGAAATTGCCTTATCGGACGATCGAGCTTTGCACAGGAGATTTAGGTTTCGCCGCAGCAAAAACCTACGATTTAGAGGTGTGGCTGCCATCTGCGGGTAAATACCGCGAGATTTCGAGTTGTTCCAATGTCGGAGATTTTCAAGCACGACGGGCAAATATTCGCTTCAAGGAAGCGGGGAAAAAAGGCACTCAATTCGTACACGCGCTCAACGGTTCCGGTTTAGCTGTGGGCCGCACAATGGCCGCAATTTTGGAGAATTATCAGCAGCCAGACGGGACAGTGAAAGTGCCGGAAGTTCTGCAACCCTATTTGGGATGTGAGGTTTTATAAACTAGGTTTGTAGTGAGGACTTCAGTCCTTCTATAAGAAAGAATTAGGACTAAAGTCCTTACTACAAACCTAGTTCCTAGTGAGGACTTCAGTCCTTCTATAAGACAATACGGTTTACTTAACACTATTATGCCCCGGAGATCCCCCTAAATCCCCCTTAAGAAGGGGGACTTTGAGAGCATTCTTGTCCCCCCCTTTTTTAAGGGGGTTAGGGGGGATCTCTTTTAAGTTAACCGTATTGTTCTATAAGAAAGAATTAGGACTAAAGTCCTTACTACAAACCTATTTTCTAGTGAGAACTTCAGTCCTTCTATAAGAAAGAATTAGGACTAAAGTCCTTACTACAAACAGGCATTTAATATTACTCACAAATTTTTTAGCGCTTCCTTGACATCCAGCGCTAAAAATCTATCCAACGCTAAATACATCCAATAAAGAGATAACTGAGGGTCACTATTAGTCTTTTGAAACCCCAAAGCCAAACTCATTTTTTCGTACATCGGGTGAATCATTAGCGTGTACAAGTCGCAAAGATTGGGATAATCTTTTTTCATTTCAACTAAAACTTGCTGGATGTGTTCGAGGAAAAGAACGCGGTATTCTTCTAAATATTGCGGGTCGATAGTCCAACTGCGGACAAATACTGACTGGCAATTTTCATCTCCCGGAAGTGCCATCGTAAAAGGATCGATCTCAGCAGAAACAGAACTGAAATGTAGGCTTTTACTGGGTGCGTTAAAAAAATTAACTTCCGATTCGGCGGCGGTGGGATAAAGTAAGAAAAAGCCGACAGGATTCAGGTTGTCGCAGCGGCGCAAAACTCCCATTCCTTTTGAATATTTGCCTGCCAAAAGCCGGAGGATTTTAGCGATTTGATAGGGAACTGCGTTAGTGCTCCGGTTCATCCAGTTATAATAGCTTGCTAATAAATTTGCAACGGGGATTGCGTCGCACCGAGGGTTAAAATCATCTAACTTGAGTTTAATTAAATTTTCCGCAGGCGCGGTATCTAAAATTTCTGAAATTGGTTGAATCTGAATTGCTGTAGCGTTACCGTCAAAGTATTTTGCGATTAATCCGAGTGCGGCTAATTTATCTAACATCATTCCGGCGGCTCGATCGCTCCCGCGATCGGAATCGGAGTAAAATAGTTCTGCTGCTTCCCGGTGGGTACATTGCACTTCTGTTGGTAGCAATTCCAGTTTAGCCAGCGGCGGTTTGAGGCGGGGCTGGCTTTCCTGAAGCTGTTTCACCGATAAGTAAACCCAAAGCCTGACAAAGCATTCAGCCCTAGTGCGAGTGACACCTACTCGTTTCATCAACAGCGAAACAGCCGCGCGGCGCTGAGATTGAGAATACCAAGTATCTAGTTTTTCAATATCCATTTCAGTCGGGAAGCAGGAAAGGAACTCTAGTTATATATTTTGGCTTAATTTTACCAAAAAACTTCACCCCGCTTCAGGTTACTTGTTGCCACTGTTGCTCAACTTGTTTGATTTCCCCTAACTCTACAATACAACTGGTTGCTCCTTGCAAGTTCACTGCCCCGCAAAGCACAATCAATTTTAGATATTTTCTGGCTGGATTTAACAAAATAACAAATCTGACTAAATTAGCAATTTTGAGGAGTTAACGGTATGTACAGCGCTTATATCAATCGGATTGGGAAATTTTTGCCGGGGGAACCGATTAATAATGATGAGATGGAGGAGTATTTGGGCAAAATTGCCTCGCGCCCTTCGAGAGTCAGACAGCGCATTCTCAACAGCAACGGGATTAAACAGCGCTATTATGCGATCGACAAACAGCAGCAAACACTGTATTCTAACAGCCAAATGGCGGCATCGGCTGTCCGGGATGCGATCGCCCAGTCAAATCTCGAACCAAGGGCGATCGACTTATTAGCCTGCGCCACCACTTTACCAGACTTATTAGTACCAGGATTTGCCAGCACAGTACACGGCGAACTTTCCGAATTATCTCCCCTAGAAACAGTTTCAACTCAAGGAGTTTGCTGTGCCGGAATTAGTGCCTTAAATTACGCCGTTTCTCAACTCGAACTAGGCAAAAAACAAACAGCCATCGCCGTAGCCTCCGAATTTCCCTCGCGCCTGTTCAAAAACACCAAATTTGAAGCAGAAACATCAGTCCAAGCCGGAAAACCCCTACCTTTCGATACAGAATTTCTGCGCTGGATGCTCTCCGACGGTGCCGGAGCATTTTTGCTCCAAAACCATCCCAACGCAACAGGAATTAGCTTAAAAATAGAATGGATTGAATTAATTTCCCACGCCAATGCTTATCCAGTTTGTATGTATTCAGGATTGGCAAACGAAACAGCAACCAAAAGCTGGTTAGACTATTCCTCCTACCTCGATGCAGCCACAGCCGGAGCTTTTGACTTGCGACAAAATATTCGCTTGCTAGACAATGTAATGAAATTAGGCGTTGAAGGTTGGCTGAGTTTGATTAAATCAGGTAGAGTTTGTCCACAGGAAATTGACTGGCTGCTGTGCCACTATTCGTCTCATTTTTTCCGCGGACAAATTGTCGAACTTCTCGAACAAGCAGGCTGCATGATTCCTGAACAAAAATGGTTTACCAACTTGTACTCGCGGGGAAATACAGGCTGCGCTGCGATTTATTTAATGTTAGAGGAATTGTTCAATTCAGGCAAGTTGCAGCCTGGACAGAAAATCTTTTGTTTCATACCCGAAAGCGGCCGCTTTACAACGGCATACATGATGTTAACTGCTGTGGAAAGCACCAATAAACCTATGATTTCTCAAATTTCTAAATCCGTTGATTTTCCAGAAGCTTCCCCTCTCGAAAACGTTAAACCGGAAATACCTTACTCTCCGCAAGCTTATTTGTTGCGGGAGTTAGCCTGGATTTGGCTGAAGTTCGATCGCGAAATTCGTTCCGTTCCCATTGTCCGCAAATTGTACCGAGGAGAGTTTACAATAGAAGACTATCAAGCTTTGCTGTGCAATCTCCGCCCGCAAGTTGTCGAGGGAGCGCGCTGGATTGCTCGTGCTGCTTCTAATATGACTGACTTCCGTTTGCGATCGACTTTTATCGGCCACGCCCAAGACGAACACCGCGACTATCAAATGTTAGAAATAAATTATGTTTCTGTCGGCGGCGAGTTGTCAAAAATTGTAGAATATGATAAGAATATTGGTAGCGAAGCACTGTCAGCTTTTATCTTCCAGCAAGCATCGCGAGAAAATCCAGTCGATTTAATTGGCAGTATGTTTATCATCGAAGGATTGGGAAATCGGTTGGCGGGAAAGTGGGCAAAAGAAATTCAACAAACTCTCGGTTTGCAAGACGAACAAGTATCGTTTTTAGCTTATCACGGAGCGAATGATGAGTCCCATTTAGCTAAATTAGAAAACTTGATTAATGCCGAATGGATGACGGATGATATCGCCCGCCGCATTGTCAAAACTGCTCGCGTTACTGCTCGTTTATATTTGCTGCAATTGGAGGAAATCCGCTAATGCAAGAGTTGCAAAAACAAGATATCGAAAATCTGCCCGATGAGCGGACAATCCCTTATGCTACCAAACCCTACAACCGCCGAGATCCGAATGTTTGGGATGTGCTGTTTTGCGATCGATCAATTCCCGTAGATTTAGTCGCAAAAGCATACATGATCCGGGATTTGCAAAGCTGGACTCGCAGTTATCTACTCATCCCGATCAAAATAATTGCTAACTTGTTACTCGCGTTAATTATGACTGTAAAGCGCCTATTGCCCTTTCAATTTCGCGCTTACACTTTAATGCACAAATCGGCTGCATTTTTCCTAAATAACTTTGTCTCGCCCGAAGCTTGTTATTTAATTGTGCGGCACATCTGCGCGGGCTCCAACATTATCAACTTCTTGATTGATAACGGCCCAGATACCCAGATTGAAAAGTCAAAACTTTATCCGCGCACAGTTAGCGATTTAGCAGAAAATGCGTTTCTCGAACATGATTTAATTCTGTATAACTTTGTCTGGGATTACAACCAAGCAATGCTGACAAATCCTAACTGGTTGCAGAGTGTTAAAAAACGGGCTATTAATTATGATAGCATTCAACCTGTGGAAGTTGCAATAGATTTTGACAAGCGCAGGTGGTTGAGAATTTTGGATCTGGAATCTGCGATCGAGCTTTTTAAAGTATTCTATTCTCTGTGTCTGACTAGCGACGAATTTGCGCGAGCCGTCATGTCGCTTCAGCTAGATGAAAACTTCGGACTATACATCAGCGAAATCACCGGAAATCATGACTGGAATCATGTAATTGTTAACCGCCATCCCCTAGCACCAAATAGTCCGTTTAATGCGGCACGTGACTTGTTTTTGCACGGGATAATTTCGGAATATCTCTATCGGTATTTGGAACTACAAAAAGAGATGAGTAATGTTTAAAAATAATATGTAGCGCAATGCGCACATTCCAAATATGTAATTATGTAGCGCAATGCGCACATTCCAAATATGTAATTATGTAGGTACGCAGTGTACACCTTCCGAATATAAGTAGCACGTCAATAGGTAAAATAATCGGTGCGCAGTGCACACCCTACCACAAATTCAATTGGTGCGCAGTGCACACCCTACAAATTCTACTGCTTTCGGCAAATTAGGATTCACTACCATCCATTTGCCTGTAATCGGGTCGCGGTAAGTGGTAAACGGATTAGATTTTAAAGGTTTACTGCAAGGTTTAGCTGCCATTTTTATACACTCCCAACAATCTATCTTAAATATATTTGACAACATTATACTTTTAAATATGGGCTATTTTGCTTAAAATTCGTGTGATTGATATCTCAACAATAGGTGATATTTGAGATGTTTTTTTGTGACAGAGAGCAACGACATAATGTGATTTAAAACTGGATTTATAGTGAGCAATATCACTAAAGGCCTCCCAAAAAATCTGTATTTGATCTTGTACTTTCAAGAGGGCTACTATTTTCAGTGTATGTCTGATATTATTAAGTAGGGTAAAGACGTTTATCAAAGATCCCCTTACAAACTTATGGCGCTATTTGGATTTGGCAAAAAGTCGAGCATACCCTCTTCCCAAGAGGCATTACCCGGACGGGCAGAGTCGATGTCTGTATCGGCAACTCACTTTGTTAACGGAAATCCGCTCAAAGCTCCGTTTCCAAACGGGATGGAGACTGCTGTGTTTGGCATGGGCTGTTTTTGGGGTGCGGAACGCAAATTTTGGCAGGAAAAAGGTGTTTTTTCGACTGCTGTTGGCTACGCAGCGGGGATTACTCCGAATCCTAATTACAACGAAGTTTGTAGTGGGATGACGGGACACAATGAAGTGGTTCTGGTTGTGTTCGATCCGAAAGTAATTAGTTACGAAACGCTGCTAAAGGTTTTTTGGGAAAGCCATAATCCGACTCAGGGAATGCAGCAGGGTAATGATTCGGGTACTCAGTATCGATCGGGCATTTACACATATTCAGCCAGCCAGATGCAGCTAGCTGAGGCTTCGCGTGATGCTTATCAGACAGCTTTGACGGCGGCCCGTTACGGTAAGATCACTACTGAAATTATTGATGCCCCTGAGTTTTATTACGCAGAAACCTATCATCAGCAGTATCTTGCTAAGAATCCGAACGGTTATTGCGGCTTGGGCGGTACTAAGGTTTGTTTGCCTGCTATGTCTGAGGCTTGAGATTTGATCCCGATTGATGGATTGGGACATAATCATGTTCGTTGTTGTTAATTTAAGGTCAAATGTAGTCACAGATTTCTTTCTGACGGTTAAGGCCAGATCCCCCCTAGCCCCCCTTAAGAAGGGGGGGACATGAGACATGAGGGTGCATCTCATTTTTGCAGAAATACCGAGATTAACGGCCCAAAACCTTATTATCTTGTAGAAATTTGCAAATGTGAGATGCACCAGGACAGGGGAGAAGAATCTTCTCAAAGTCCCCCTTCTTAAGGGGGATTTAGGGGGATCTGACCTCAGATAAAAGCTAGATTTCTCAGCCTTTAGACTTAATTTGACACTAATGAACAATGTTGTATCTCTACAATATCGGAGTAAAATTTCGCCACAAAGAGCTGAATATTTTAGTAGTTGAAAAAAAGTAAAAAATGCTGACGGCTGTTGTAATTATCAATTTAATGATATCTGTAGTCTGTTTTTATATAGCTGCGAGAGTGTGGAAAATCAGACGGACGATAGCACGTTTTGAATTTCGGATCGCCACAATGGAACGCAGTAGCAACAACGTCCTTAGCAAATCGCCGGATTTTTTTGCTCAAAGGCAGCAAGGTGCTCACCAATTACGGCGGAATTATCAACAATTGGAATTGCAACTGCAACAGGTTCAGCAACTTTTGGGATTGCTGGGTTTAGGGCGGATGCTTTGGCGCAGGCGCGATCGACCTTTGAGATAAGTAAGCTATCCTGAAATTGCCGCATCTAGTTTAAATGCAGGATTCTAGCTTTGCAAACGGCTGCGATCGGGCAAACGCACCTAAAATTGGTTTATGGAGAGAAGTTATATAAATGTCAACTAAACGTTCAGGATTGTTCATTGGCGGTTTGTTGGTGGGTTCGGCGATCGGGGCCGTGACTGGGTTGCTGATGGCACCGCGAACGGGCAAGGAGACGCGGCAGATATTGAAAAAATCGGCCGATGCTTTGCCGGAGTTAGCGGAGGATTTATCGACTAGCGTCCAATTGCAAGCCGATCGACTTTCGGAGACTGCACTGCGAAATTGGGACGAAACTTTGGTTAGATTGAAGGAGGCGATCGCAGCGGGTTTAGAAGCGACTCAGCGGGAACGTCAAACGCTGTCGGAAACTGAAGTCGAAGCGAGTCCCCCGTTGCGCCCTCCCGTCCGCTAATAAGTTCAGGATTACCCAAAAATAAGGTATTTTAGTGGTTGCGAGTCGATCGCAATCCTTGATTTACTGCAACACTTAGGACAGCCCCAAATCCGAGATTCAAGTGAGTGATCCCATATTCTGGCTAGGACTTTCGATTTTGCTAGTGGCAGTTAGCCTAACTGCTGTTTTAGTGACTTTAATACCTGCGGTGCAAGCGCTAGCAAGGGCAGCGCGCAGCGTGGAAAAGCTCGCTGACACGCTTTCGCGCGAGTTTCCGCCGACTTTGGAGGCGATTCGGTTGACGGGGCTAGAAATTAGCGAGTTGACGGATGATGTCAGCGATGGGGTGCAAAGTGCGGGGGAGGTTGTCAAACAAGTCGATCGCAGTCTTGGTAGTGCGAAGAAGCAGGCGCAAAACGTGCAGGCGACAACTCGCAGCGTGGTGACTGGGATTAAGGCTGCGTGGAAAACTTTAACTCGGAAGCCGCCGATTTCTGGGACAAATCGCCGATCCGATCGATTATCGGCGAGTCAAAGAAATGCGATTTCGCTGAGGGATTCGGCTTTGGATGACAGGTATTCTGGGGGTTACGGTGCGGCTGGGAGTAATGGGGAATCGCCCAGGTTGAGGAATGGCGAGGGTTCTGGTTTGCCGACTGATGCTGAAGATTTTGAGGAAGTGCGATCGAAGGATTCTTGATTGTCGATCGGTTTTTACCTTGCTGCTTTTAACTTTTGAATTTCCTCAATACTCAATCCGGTTGTTTGACTAATTGTTGCCTCATCTAATACATCCAAAAGTCCTGTGGCAATGTCGATCGCTTTTTGTTTCACAGCCTGTTTCACAGCTTTTGAAACAGCCTGCTTCACCGCCTTAATAGTAGCATTCCGCTGGTCTTGAATGTAAATTTCTTGATGCTCTAAATCTTCCAATTCTTCGCGGGTCAAATCGGCGCGATTCGCAACTTCAAAAGCTTTCTGAATTGCTGGCACTTCTCCCATTTGTTCCGGTACAAGTTCTAAACTTTTGGCATTTTTTAGGAAATAGATCCACTTATCGGTTAGCGTTTCTAATTCCTCTAGTTTTTTGCCAAATTTCGGTAATTCCACAAACACTAACTCGATATCGTAAATTAGATAGTCAACCAGATAATCTCTTTCTTTCAGGACAAAGCGAGAAATTATTTTGTCGAAATTAGGAAACATTTCAAAGTCAGTAATAGTTAAGGCAATTACCGGATTTAGTAGCGTATAATCTGCTCCCGTGTCGAGTTGAATCGAATAAGCTTTAGCAGCATTGTACAATATCCGCTTTTCAAAGCCTTCTACATTCAATACCTGCATTTCGATAATGACTGTTTGCTCGTTATTCAGCTTGGCTCGGATATCTAAGTAAGTATCTTTAACCCCTCTAATTTTGGGGGGTTGATAGGGATTGAGGATTTCTAAAGATTCGATCGCAGAATTGCCTTGATAGAGGATGGCGTTGAGAAAACTGATGAGGATGTCTTTATTTTGTTCGTCACCGAAGATTTTTTTAAAGGCAAAATCTGTTTTGGGATTAATAAATCTCATTTTTTAAACCTCGACTATGAAGGAATCGCTCTCGATTACAATTATACCATTTATACTGTTTGATTGAGAGTCTTCTCAGATGGTCAAGCTTTTTTGTAAGATTTGTGGTTGAGGGCGATCGGCTGTATCCATTGAGATATTAAATTCAATCATCAGCATCGGCGAATAAGGCTGATAAATCTCGATGGGGAGACTACGAAGCAATGGTAAAATTTAGTCTCTTTCTCATCCAAGGTTGGGAAACTGAGCAATTTTGGCAAATTTAGTGTCAAGATTGCTTAAAAAGCGATCGGCTCGATCGAGTCCCGATTGACTAGCGATGTAGTCTGCAATTTGCTCGATATCTGGAATTACCGGTTGGGTGAGGTGAAATTGTGAAATCATGCTTCTTTTGAAGTGTAATGCGTGAAGCGTAGCTATCCCGTAGGGAATCGCAAATTAGCTCAAATTTATGCCATTGCGGTTGCACCATCTACGACTTCACTGGGATGCAAGATGTCCAATCAGTGCATCTTGTTGAAGTTCTTGGAGCCGTCCTTGATAAATGTCTTGTTGTATTTGCCGCTAGCGAGGAAAGCGCTGTACGAGGGCTTCGACTTCAGGAGGCAAAACAATTTGCATAGTGTTTCAGAGGAAGAGTGTTGATTCTATAGATTGAGTTGGTATAGAATGGAAAAAAAGTCTTTGAGTAAAGTCTATGTCGGCTAGGGATGTTTTCCATGAGTCTGTGAAATCCGCTCTGTTGAAGGATAATTGGGTGATTACCCACGCTCCGCTGAAGCTAAAATTTAGCAAAGACGATCGGCTCAGAATTGACTTGGGGCAGAAAAGCTTTTAGTCGCAGAGCGAGGTGTGCAGAAAATTGCGGTGGAGGTTAAAAGCTTTCTGAGTGAATCAGCCATGTTTGATTTCCACCTAGCCCTAGGTCAATTTCTGAATTATCGACTAGCACTCAGAAATTTGGAGCCAGATCGATCGCTCTATTTAGCAGTTCCGATCGCAGCGTATAATTCATTTTTCTCTCGTGCTTTGCCGCAAGCAGCGATAGCTGAATATGATTTGAAGTTGTTGGTATACGACCCTACTAATGAGGTGATTATGGGATGGATAGATTAACTAAATATCGGCAGATTGTTCGCACTTTCCTGATGGAATATAGTAAGATTAAACCCATCAATAGTGACATTGAAATTCAGGTATTATTTGACACCGAACATGACCATTATCAGATATTAGATTTAGGTTGGGACGGTCACAATCGGATTTATAGTTGCCCGATTCACTTAGATATCCGCAATGAAAAAGTCTGGATTCAACGCAATCAAACTGATGAACTGATTGCTGAGGAATTAGTGCTGATGGGTGTGGCGCGGGAGGATATTGTTTTGGGGCTTCAACCTCCCTATGCAAGGCAGTTTACAAGCTACGGCGTTGCTTAGGTTGTTTGGGAAATTCTGTAATAACAGGACTTATCGACTCCGACAAAGAAACCGGGTTTTTTACCAAGTCTGCGGGTAACAACGAAGTATCTCGAAAAAAACCCGGTTTCTGGGCCCCTATGCGTCAGCATCGGCGAATAAGGCTGATAAATCTCGATAACCACTGACTACTCGAAAGATTTCTACATCTTGTCCGATCGGCATATAGAGGATGAGATAGTTGTCGAGGGGGAGACTGCGAAGAAATGGCAAAATTTCGTCTCGTTGTCGTCCAAGGTTGGGAAATTGAGCAATTTTGGCGAATTTAGCGTCAAGATTGCTTAAAAAGCGATCGGCTCGATCGAGTCCCGATTGACTAGCGATGTAGTCTGCAATTTCTTCGATGTCTTGAATTGCGGGTTCGGTGAGGCGAAATTGTGGAGTCATGTTTCTTTTGAACTGTAACGCGTGAAGCGTAGCTATCCCGTAGGGAATCGCAAATTAGCTCGAATTTGTGCCATTGCGGTTGCACCGTCTACAACTTCACCGCGTTGGGATGCTTGCTGGCCAATCAATGCGTCTTGTTGGAGTTCTTGCAGTCGTCCTTGATAAATGTCTTGCTGCTGTTCGAGTAGTTTAATCGCTGCAAGGATAACGTCGATCGCACTGTTGTATTTGCCTCTGGTGAGTTGGCGCTGCACGAGGGCTTCGACTTCAGGTGGCAAAACAATTTGCATGATGTTTGAGAATATGAGTGTTGATTCTATTGTAGCCGATCGCACTTTAGTTAGATTAGTTAGTATAGGGGCGATCGCGCATCTAACCGTTTTTATCTAAGTCTTCTTTTTTCGGAGTTTCTGAAGTTGAGGGGAATTCTAGTCGAATGTTAATATCAATTGTTAATGTATTTTGATTTTCAAAACCCATATCAACTATTTTTACTAAAGCCTCGATCGGCAAAGAACTACTTAATTTAGCTTTCACAGACGACTGAACTTTAAATCCTCCTTCTTCTAACCGATCGCAAACATTTCTCCAATTTCCCACTGATTCATTCGGTAAATCTGCGAGTTTTTTCACATACTGGTATAAAGTCTTACACAGATAAACCTCTGCACTTTTGGGAGTCTGAAACATTTTTTTAGCTATTTCGGCGGGACTGCAACCGGAAAGCAGTCCTCGGAGATAGAGCTTTTCAGTGTCTGTGAGTCCTCTGCGCGATTTAGGAGAGATTTGCCGTTTAGCTTCTGCGAAAGCTTGGTAAAGCCTTTCTAAGTCCCAGTTTTGGGCTGCTTCGGCAAATAAGTCTTCTTTTTCTTCCATTTTTAATATTTTGTGAAATTTGGCTAACGTTAGCATAACCGAAATTGCTAATGTTCGTTAGTTGTGTGCTAGCTGTGCTTAGTGTA
Organism: Oscillatoriales cyanobacterium PMM_0080; assembly: GCA_949127775.1. GTDB lineage: Bacteria > Cyanobacteriota > Cyanobacteriia > Cyanobacteriales > Microcoleaceae > Microcoleus. The sequence goes on along the minus strand of CASBQF010000034.1, from coordinate 3,855 downwards.
GTATCAAATTAATTGCCATAGTTCTAAGTGTAAATACTTAGAAAAAAGGGAAATGGGATCGCGATCTTTCAAATTTTACCTGTTTAATTAATTTTCGTTAGTCAAAGAGTTAGTTTTTGTCTTTTACACAGAGGTATTCCAATGGCTAAAGGTGATGAAATTGCGAAAGCTGCGGGTTCCGCTGTCGCAGGTGGTGCTGTGGGTGCTGGTGTGGTAGTGGCTTCTGGTTTGACGGCAGTTGGTGCCGTTGGCGGAGGTGCTGGTATTGGTGCTGCTGCTGGCCCCGTTGGCGTAGCCGTAGGTGCGTTGGCTGGTTTGGCATTTTACGGGATCAGCAAGGCTTTTTCTGATTAAAGCTTGACTCACGCCAGGGACTTAAGTCCCTGGCTAATAACTAAAGTCGGTTGAAACCGACTGAAATGATCGAGCAATTATCTTTGTGTCATTTTTTTTATTCACCATTATTAATTTATGTCTTCTCAAGAATTCCAAGCAGCCTACAACAGCATCTACGACACAGGCGATCGGCTCTTACAATATCTTAAAGAATTTCGAGAGGGGCTCGGCATTCAGGGAAATGAAAGTCAAGGGCTACAAAGCATTGAAAATGAAATCAACAAAGCTTTAAACGGTTTACAAGATCAGAAGTATCAAGTAGCCGTCATAGCAGCAATGAAAGCAGGCAAAAGCACCTTTTTGAATTCTATCATCGGTGCTGACATTCTGGCGAGTGAAACGGCCGCCTGTACCATCTGCCGTACAGATGTCCGACACATTAAACCGGGCGAAACTCCCAGACTTTTAGAGTATCGAGAAGGACAAAGAAAACCAGTCATTCTTGTTGAGGGTGACGCTGGCGAAATTCAGAAAAAATTCCTGCTGCGTACCCGTGAAATTAGAGAACAAGGCAATCCTGATAACACTACACGCTTTGAGATAAAGCATCCGATTGAAGCAATTAGCCAATTATCTTCTCTGACAGGCTTTACCCTAGTTGATACTCCCGGCCCTAATGAGTGGGAGTCTGCAAACTTCAACACAAATGCACTGAAGCAGACAGCACTAGAAGCACTGCGAACCTGCAATGCTATTCTGTTCGTTTTAAACTATGCTTCTTACAAAGATAATGCGATTGCCGATTTGTTGAAAGATGTTGTCGAAAATCGCAAAGAGTTTATAGCTGCAAACACGGGTAAAATTTATTTTATCCTGAATAAAATTGACCAAAAGACAGAGAGAGACAGAGAAATTGCTGATGTGATCAAGGATTTACAACGAGATTTAGCTGGCTTTGGCTTTTGCAATCCAGTTATCTACCCTGCTAGTTCAAGACAAGGGCTTTTAGCAAAACTGATTCAGCAAGAAAAAGCTACGGAAAAAGATACAAAAGATTTTGAAGATTTTTTCAGCGCCAAATATGCTGAGAGAGATGAACGAGGCAGGAGAGTAATTCCTTTACCTGAAGAGATTGCACCAAAAGCTTTGCAAGACAGTGGTATTCCTACCATTCAAGAAACAGTCATTCAAAGGATTACTCGAAATTCTGGTTGGAATCTATTGAGTGAGGTTTTGGCAGAACTTGATAAAGCTGGTAAGGCAATGGAAGATACTCTAAATACAGAAATTAAAGGTTGGAAAATGGGGATTGAAGCCCTCAAAGAAAAAGTAGAAGACTACAGAAGACGTTCAGAAAATGCGAGGATCAAGATTGAATCTGTAAAAGCATCTGTGGAGCAAGAAAAGCAAATACTAATCACGGGATTTACTCAAGGCATTGACACATTTGCCGATCAGGCTAAAGCTCAGATAGCTAATGAGATAGATAAGATTGCCGATTCTCGTTCCGCCAAGTCTCCAAAGCCAAAAAAAACTCAACTTATTCTCCAACAACTGCCAACAGTTGAAAAAAGTGGCTTCGGGCAAATAGTGGGAGAAATTGGAGAAACTCTATTAGGATTAGTGCCTGTGTTTGGTAAGGGATTAGGTACAGCATTCAAGTTAACTACATCTTTGTTGGATAACCTGAGTAAATCTGTGCCTGACACTTTCAATAGCTCTGTCTCTCAACAAGAGGAGCGACCTGAAGAGTTTGATCCGTACATTATCCGGTGTAAAACTAAAGCCGAAGCTGAGAAAATTGTTAAAACTATCAATGAGTTTTGTGCTCCACATATTCAGAATTGGTGGATAGATACTCAAGATGAGCTTGTTCGAGAAGGGACAAATATTCGCGAAGAGTTGGCCAAAAGAATTCAAGAAGACATTCAAGAAATCTCAGATGAACTGTCTACTTATCTGGGCGATACTTTAGAGGTGAAACTGAACATTAACCCGATTCAGTTTCCGAGTTTTGATTTCCCCGGAATTGATGCACGAATTCAAGATGTACAAGTGGCAGTTGAAAGGAAAGAAAAGAAAGGGAAAAAAGCGAAAAAGAGTGGTTGCTGCAACTCCGAGCAAGTATATTATGCTGATGTTCCTGTTACCGAAAATCGCTCCTTCTTTGATATTGATTTACGACAAACATTAGAGTCAATTAATCTGAAAATAAATGGGCAGATAGTTAGAAATAGACAACTGTTAGAGCGAGTAATTGAAAAACAGGTTGAAGCCGACTTCCGAAGTGCAAAACAGCAAATCACTGATTATATCGACAGGTTTCAAAATGACTTCGATCGCGTGCTGAAGGAACGGAAAACTAAGGAAGCAGAAGCGCCGGAAATTCTGGCTCGTCTTGAGGCTCAAAAAGCCAAACTTAATCAGTACCTTCGTGAATTGATTTCGATTCGAGAATCTCTGAAGACTTGGAAGCCTTCGCAGATAATTAGGTGATTTGTAAAGTGAGCGATCGCCCGAGTCAGTCCAAAAGTGCGCCCATATCTCATCCTAAATCTCACGCGGGCGAGATCCCTTTCAGTCCAAAAGCGCGCCCCTATCCCATCCTAAATCTCACGCGGGCGAGATCCCTTTCAGTCCAAAAGCGCGCCCCTATCCCATCCTAAATCTCACGCGGGCGATCGCCCTTTCATTCCAAAAGCGCGATCGCCCCTCTCCCATCCCAAATCTCACACGGGCGATCGCCCTTTCAGTCCAAAAGTGCGATCGCCCGTCTCCCATCCCAAATCTCACGCGGGCGAGATCCCTTTCCTTCCCAAAGTGCGCCCCTATCCCATCCTAAATCTCACGCGAGCGATCGCGATTTTTTTAATAAGCGATCGCTTTACACATATAAAAGCTGATTAGCGATTTCATCAGCCGTCAGCGTATTTAACAGAATAGCAACCCGTTGGGCAATCTCATAGGCGTTTTTTTGAGGAATCATAATAATGCCAGAATGTGAGCGTCCTGCTGTCATATATTCTAGGTGTAATCGCTCAAAATCTACGCGATTATGAGTAAGCAAACATCGTTCAATAGATGCAGCATAAGCTAATTGTTTGCTATCCGATTGGGTCAACATTCCCTGTTCGCTCGTTGTCGTCACATCAAAACCCCTAGCCCGCAACAAAGTGGCTACAAGCTTAGAAACATCTTCATCTGTATAGATAGTTGCAAACAATTTCACAGTTTTTTCATTGCAGCTTTAACAGCAGGATGAATCAATTCTTCAGGAATTCTATTGCGCTCAATATAAGTATTTATTTCTTCCTGATTATCCAAATAAAAGCTCAGTGCATCAAAAACTTGAGCTAATTTAAGATGAGGTAAGTGCATCGGAATTTCTTCAGGAGTAATACCCAAACGCCACAATTCTACGATCGCACGAACAGAAGTTCTCGTTTCTGCGATAATTGGTTCGCCTTGCAAGATTTCAGGGTGACGTGCGACATAACGCGAAACAGATTGTGTAGTCAT
>CASBQF010000033.1 GCA_949127775.1 Oscillatoriales cyanobacterium PMM_0080 | reverse complement strand
GGTTTTGTCCACTTGTACAACGGTCAAGAGGCCGTGTCTACGGGGATAATTCGATCGATGCGCCGCGATAGTACGGATTATGTCAGCAGCACCTACCGCGATCACGTTCACGCTTTGAGCGCGGGCGTACCGGCGCGGGAAGTGATGGCGGAGTTGTTCGGGAAGGAAACCGGTTGCTCGAAGGGCCGCGGCGGTTCGATGCATATGTTTTCGGCAGAACACCGGCTGTTGGGAGGCTATGCTTTTGTGGCTGAAGGGATTCCGGTAGCTACGGGGGCGGCTTTTCAATCGAAGTACCGGCGCGAAGCTTTGGGCGATGAGAGTTCCGATGGCGTAACTGCTTGTTTTTTTGGCGACGGTGCTGCAAATAACGGGCAGTTTTTTGAATGTTTGAATATGGCTGCTTTGTGGAAGTTGCCGATTCTTTATGTTGTGGAAAACAACAAATGGGCGATCGGTATGGCCCACGAGCGAGCTACTTCTGACCCCTTGATTTACAAGAAAGCTCATGCTTTTGGCATGGCTGGCGTCGAGGTTGACGGAATGGATGTTTTGGCGGTGCGGGAAGTCGCGAAGGAAGCTGTAGCGCGGGCGCGGGCTGGCGAAGGGCCGACTGTAATCGAGGCTTTGACTTATCGTTTTCGCGGCCATTCTTTGGCCGATCCTGATGAGTTGCGCTCTAAGGAAGAGAAGGAATATTGGTTCCCCCGCGATCCGATTAAGAAGTTGGCTGCTGATTTGATCGATCGCACTTTGGCCACTGCTGAGGAATTAAAGGCGATCGAGAAAAAGATCGAAGCTGTAATTGATGATGCGGTAGATTTTGCGGAGAAGAGCCCCGAGCCAGATCCGAGCGAATTGTATCGGTATATCTATGCTGAAGATTAGTAATCTTTAGCGATAATTTGCGGTTGCAGCCTACAGGTTAAAACCTGTGGCTGCACAAATTTAAAGCTAAAATTAAAGGTAGACTTTGTAGACGAAAAGAGAGGCGATTTTTATGAAAAATTGCAATCGAAATCAAGTCAGCAAAAATAGGGGTGCAGTTCGAGTCAAAGTCAAACTAACGAATGCCATTGATGAAGGCTTGGTTAATCGAGGATTGCTCAATCCGAATCTTTTGCGCGTTTACGAAGCAGAAGCAGTGATAAATACTGGCGCAGTACGCACAGCAATTCCTGTAGAAGTTTGTGAACACCTTGGTTTAAGAATTCGGAGTCAGGAAATAGCAAAGTATGCTGATGGCCGACAAGAAACAGTAGGATTGACTGGGCCTATGATTATTGAAATGGAAGGGCGCGAGACGATTGAGGCTGCAATGATTTTAGGCGATATCGTGCTGATCGGTCAAACTGTTTTAGAAACTTTAGATTTGCTGGTAGATTGTAAGAATCAGCGTTTAGTTCCCAATCCCGAAAATCCCGAAAGAGCTGTTTTGAGAGTTTAAGCAATCTCAAAACTTTAAACTATTTTCGGCACTGGCCGCAACCTTCCCGCGACTTCTACACTTGGCCAATTCGGATCGAAAGTCAAATTATCCAACTTTCCATCGCTGGAAATTACAAACGTATCCTCAATTTTTGCTCCAGACAAACTCGGATTCCAAGCCACAGCCGTATTTGCTGCTAAAATATCTGAAGTAGCCGGATTCGCCACAATTTCCCGCGCTAAATATCCGGTAGTTCCGCCTTGATGGTGTTCGCGAATTGCTTGAGGATATCCGTGCTGTTCGTAAGCTGTTTTTAGGGTATCATAAACCGCATTCAGCGATACTCCCGGGCGGCACGAATCTAAGCCAGCGGCTTCGATTTCTCTGACTTGTCGGTGTAACTCTGAATGCTTTTCCCCAAGGGAACCAAAACAGACAAATCGGGTTAAATTTGCATACAAACCGTTTCCCCTAGCGCAGAATACTAACATGGCTTGCTTCCCGATTTGTTCGGCGGTGGCGGTGGCGTGGCGGTATAGCGGCAAGCGCCTTTCTCCAGCAACTAATGTCAGGGCTGGATGCAAACCTCTCGCCCACAAAGCCTCTGCACCGGCACCTGCTAATTGATATTCTGTCCATTCCGGTTTGGCGGCCCAAAGTACCTCTGTCATCGCTTCGCTGGCTAAACGCCCGACTCGGCGATACCGCTCTAATTCGCTTGACATCATTGTCTGTTTGCGAGACTGTAAAGATGCGATGATTGGAGTTTCTTTAGGGTGAATTGGTCGATCGCACATCACGTTACCGCCGCCAGTAATTTCCTTGACAAAAGCTTCGCGCTGTGGAACATCCGCCCAAGGATAGATGTGCATTTGAAAGTTGGCTGGAAGTTCTTCATCTTGCAGGCGCTGGGCTTCGATTTCATCTGTCAGCACAAAAGCGTTTTCGGCGGTAATTAATATTTCTGCAACTCCGGTTTCTGCGGTAAGCAATACTGTATTGGAACCGCCCGCAGTGGCCCAAGCAAACCAATCTGTGCCGCGCAAGCGAAGGGCGATCGATCCGGTTTCTGTTAAGGTTTTGCGGATGAATTCAAGTTTGCAGTCAACTTCTGGGTTTAATGAGTTTATCATCGTTCGTAGTAAGGACTTCAGTCCTTCTTAAAGGTTCGCAGTAAGGACTTCAGTCCTTCTTAAAATGTTCGTAGTGAGGACTTCAGTCCTTCTTAAAAACTTGTAGTCAAGAAGGACTAAAGTCCTTACTACGAACCAATTTTATTAAGGTTACTAACATAGATTGACAGCTACGGCTTGCAATTCTTGAGCTTTTTCTTCGGGTAAGGCATCGTTAGCAAACATTCCCGCCGCCAGTTCGGTTCCTGCTAGGTATTTTAGCCGATCGCTCGATCGATAGGGTGGATAAAATTCGGCGTGCAAATGCGCCTCCGGGTGCGGTTTTCCGTCTGTGGGGCCTTGAAACCAAGCCATCAAATAAGGGAATTCGCGCTGCCACAAACCGTCATATTTAAGGGCGACTGTTTGTAAGGCTTTGGCAAGTGCTTGACGCTGTTTTTCGGTAAGATCGATAAATGTGGCTGCTGGTGCGATCGGGGCAATCCACACTTCGTAAGGGTAGCGG